>NZ_JACGAR010000019.1:0-34811 GCF_020137585.1 Campylobacter sp. RM12654 | reverse complement strand
ATTTTTTAAATACATAAAAGCTTATTAATAAAGATAATATGGTAATTTAATTACAAAAGTTAATTTAAAAGTAACTAAAATAAAAGAATTAAACAAACATTATATAAGCTATTTGCAAATTAACTAAACAAATACTATAATAAAAATGTTTCACCCTTTTTGGGTTAGTCGCCCCCTTATCGCAAGATAATGGCTCGGGTTTCCCCCACCTTTTAGGTGTGGGGTTAATTTATTACTTCATTTATAATTATTTGTTTTATATTTAAAAAATCATTTTTTAGTAATTTAATTTTAGCTTGATACATAACTCTTTTATTGTCAAACACTTTAATTTGAGATAATAAAGCAGTTTGTAAGCTTCCATTACTATCAAAAACATAACGATATTTATTAGCTTTTCCATATACTTTAGAACTTAAAGGAACACCTAAAAAGAGCCTATTACCAGCACTATCAAAAAGCTTATTAATCACTAGCACAGGTCTAGCATAATCTTTACCTTTGCCATAAACTTCATAACCTATATTTAATCCTATTTTAACCCAATAAACTTCCCCAAGTTTTATATTTTTATGTTTATTATTATCATTTGTTTTCTTTTTAACTTCATTCCAGTCATCATAATTCATCATAGCAAAATCCTATTTTTTCTTATTTTATAATAATTTTTCTATATTGTTAATATAGTCGCCATACCATTGCATTAAAATCATTTTTTCTTTTATAGATGATCTACTTCTTTCATAATGCATCGCTATGCCTTTTGTAGAATGATCCATAACTTCTTCAATTACTTTTTCACTAATACCCATACTATTTAAAGTGGTAATATTTAAACTACATATTGTTTTAAAAGTGCTTCTAAATCCATAAGGGACTACTTTTCCATAATATTTATAATTTAAAGTTTCTCTAATAGCTTTACTTATAGTATTTGTTGATATGTGCTTATTTTTGTATTTTGAAGGAAATACATAAATATTATTTTTTGAAATTGATTTTAATTCAGATAAAATTTTAATCATATATGTATTCAATGCTATTGTATGTTCATTTTTATTCTTCATTTCACTTGCTGGAATAGTCCATAATTTATTTTTAAAATCAATATAACTCCATTTCGCAGATACTGTGTTAAATGGTCTATTTGCAGTGAGAATTTGTAAAAATATTGCATATTTAATATTTAAATCAATTTTATTATTTTCTTTTAGGCATTTTATAAAATTTTTTATATCTTCATTATTTATTAGAGCAGGTCTTCTGCCATCACGAGAGTTAATTTTATTAAATTCTTTTAAAGTAATAAAGTGTTCTTTTAAATTATTTGCTGGATTATTTTGTATGTAATTATCTGCTATCGCTAAATCAAAAATTGATTTTAAATATGATATTAGCCTGTGTATTATATCAATTCTACTTTTATTTTTATTTGCTGGATTATATATACTAGTTAGTATATCTAATAATTCACTATGTTTAATATCTGCAATGTTTTTATCTCCTAACTTGGGTAAAAGGTATTTATTAATTCTTTGCATTATTTGTTTTACATATCTTTCATTTCTACATTTGTTTTGAACTATTTTTATATATTGTTTATATAAAATACTAAAATTGTAATTTACCCTATTGATGCTTAAATTGTAGTTTTCATCAATAAGTAGTTTTCTTAATATTTTAATTGCATCAGCTCTTGCTTCTTTTATAGAGTATATATTTTCTCTAAATTCATGAAGTTTTATCATTTTGTTTTTATACCTAATACAAAATGTTTTCATACCACTAGGATAAATTCTTAGATATAGTTCTTTTGGATTACCAACACATTTAATATATGCTTTATTGTTATTTTGTAATTTTTTAATATCTTTATTTGTTAAATTAGTGCTACTAATTCTTCCCATTATTATCCTTTTACAGTTTATAGTTTTAAGTTACTTAAAAAGTTATTTAAAGTATGTTTAAGTCAAAAAATAATATACTGAACTTGTTTTATACTTTCATTACCTTCTTATTTAAAATCTAATAATTTTTATTTTTTTTTACTTTATAAATACCACTAGTCTGTTACTTGTCTGACACTAGTCTGACCACTAGTCTGCTTTATAAAATAGACTAGTCTGACTAGTCTGTATATTTTTTACATATAAAAATTATTAAAATTTAAAAAATAGCAAAAAAAGTAATGAATTTTAAGTATTTTTAACGCTTGTCTGACACTAGTCTGACCACTAGTCTGCTTTATAAAATAGACTAGTCCGTAATCTTATGCACTAGTCTGAATTTTATTAATACTTATCTGGAATTTATATTAATTTATAGATTAAAATAGTTTATTTTAAATTATTTTAGTTTTCAGCCATTTTTTCTCTTAGTAGTTGTCTAAAAAAGCTATTTCTGCTTATATAATTTTCTGCACAATATTGTTCTAAAGCATTAAATTCATCTTCTGTTAATGTAACTGTAAAACCTTTAGTAACTTTTAACTTAGAGTTTTTTTTCTTTCTAGTTTGTTTTTGAGCTTCTTTATATGTATTTACAACATTGTCTTTTAAAATATCATCAATACTTACTTCTAATTTTTTAGTCATTTTTTATCCTTGTCAATATATTTTACTAATTATATTAATTATAGTCAATTAAAATAATTTAAAATAAATTAAAATAATTTATTGTTTTTAATATACTTTAATAGCTCATAATAAGATTTAATGAAATTTTTATAGCTATGCATTGATAGTGTGTTTTCTTTATATAATTCATTAAAGCTTTTTCCATAATTCATAGAATTTAATACTATTTTTGAGTCTTTAAAATAAAAAATTGGTATATTGCAATCTTTAATTTTTTTTAGGTTTTTTATTAAAAAAGCTACTTCTTTGTTGTCTTTAAAGCCAGTAGCGAGTATGATAAAATTTTTATTAAATTCTTTTAGTTCATTATAAGTTTCATAAGTTCTAATTATTGAATTTAAATTTGGATTTGTTGGTATTATTATATAATTTGACTTTTCAACAATATTTAAAATACCTTTTGCTACAAATCCACCAAAATCATATACACAATTATCTATTAGTTTTACTTCTTGAGAGATTTTAGCTTTATTTGGATAGATATGTTCAATACAGCTATTGTCATTTGATTGTAAATACATATTTAAATCTTTTGCTATTGAAAAGGCAAAAGGAGTTTTACCAACACCACCTTTTTTTGATATAACTGAAATTATCATTTTTTATTCCTTTAAATAATATATTTTAGTATATAATATATTAAAATAAATTAAAATAAGCTAAAATAATTTAAAATAGTTTAATTTAAGCTATAATTAATTTATGATTAATATAATTAAACAAATAATTCAAAATAAAGGAAGAAAGTATGAAAAAAATTAATTTAGTGGCTGCAGGTATAGTGTGTTTATTTTCTACTGGTTGTGTTTTGCCAAAATTACCACCTGTTCCTGATGCGTTAAAAGCACCGGAAATAAATAATAATAATAGTAAAAGTGATATTACAAAAAGACCTATGATTTTAATGGAGTATCCTGATGGAAGAATAGAAACTCAAGGTAATATGAATTATGGTAAAAAGTGTGTATTAGAAAAAGATAGTAGAAGTGGTAGAATTACAAAAACAGGTATTGTTATTCGTGATAGATGTGTTCCTGACTATTGTAAAAAGTGGTATGATGATGTAGATCTTCAGCCTAAAAATGAAAAAGAAGATGAAGAATTAAGATTTTGTGAAATCAAAGTTAAATCTGCTAATTTTGGCTATAAACTAATCAAATAATTGCATACCTAGCTTTTAGCTAGGTGTTTTGTTTTTAGATTATACTTCATTTTTTTGTTTATACAATTATTAGTGTTTATTGCCTTACTTATATTATCAATCACTTCACAATACCATCTATTGTATTGGCATTATCGTTTTTGATAAGTTTATAAATGCTTTTATTGTTTTCCTTGATTTTTTCTTTAGCCCATAAAACACCACAATAATTATTTAAAATATTTGCAATTTTACTTTTATCTTTAACTATGCCTTCACCTATTAAATAATTTTTAATTTGTGTATAATTAGCTTCTTTATTGTTTGATAAAAATTCTATTATTTCATCTACTATTTTGGTATCGTTTTTATTCTCACTTGCCCATAATAAATCAACTTCTATCAATCTATGCTTATCTAAATCAAATTGAAAAGCCTTGTTTTTTAAATCACCATTTCTTGCTTTTATAGTTTTAAATATAAAAGTTTGTTTATCTGGGTTATTTTCAAGAATAAAAGCATTTGTTGTATCTTCTAAAAATGCAGATGAACCTGCGTAATTTTCTCCTAAATCTTTTTGTGGTTTATTTGTATGGTGTAAAAATATAACAGTAGCTCCAGCATCTCTTAAAGCTTTTACTAATCTCATAAATTCACTTACATCTTTGTTTTTATCTCTATCGCCTAGAATAAAGTTTTTTATGCTATCTAAGATAAACAATGTATTTGTTAAATCTACATTTTTAAATTTGTTAAGGAATATATTTGCTTCTTCTGCTGAATAATTGCTAGATGAAAACATATTAAATCTACTTCCAAATTCGTTTCTTATTTTATAGATTTTCCTATTTGTCAATGTAGCTATTGAATTATCTAAATCAAAATATACAACTTTATGTTCTATTGATTGTTTTAAAAAACTAGTGCAAATTCCTAAAGCGGTTAAAGATTTACCACCACTAGGTTTTGAAGCTATCATTGTGATTTCGTTTTTAACAATCAAATTATTTATAATGTATTCAATTTTTGACTTGTCACTATCTAATGTTTCATAGTTAAAAATATTCATATTAATTATGCTTTCAAAATTTTCACTGTTTATTTCAGAGTTTTCTAAAGCTTGTATTTTTTGCAATAAAAAATCTATTGTATGTTGAATATATTCTTTTTCTTTATCAAGCTTTATTTTTGATAATAAAGTTTTTAAGTTATCTACTTCTTTTTGAAATTCTGCTATTTCTTTATATTTGTTTTGTATAGCTTTTGCTATTTGATTTTCATTTGTCTTCATACTTCAGCCCTTTATTTTTAAATAGTAGCAATTTCAGGTTAATAAAAAATTAATTTATCATATTATATAATAAGATAAAAATTAAAAAATAAAAGGATTTTTTATGAAAAATAATAAGATTTTATTATTATTACTAACACCAAATCTTGTTTTAGCTGCTGGTGGTTTGTCAAAAGTAAATAACTTATTTGACACAGTTTTAGGTTGGATTTTAGCAGTTGCTTTCACAATATCAACAATTGCATTAGTGTATTCTGGAATTAAAGTTATGTGGGGCGGACATCCGTTTCAAGAATATTCAAGAGTAATTGTTGGTTCTATTGTTATAGCTTCTTCAAGTGCAATTATTGGTGCTATTTACGCTTTTTAAATGAATACAGATTTATTTTTTAAAGCACTAAGCAGACCTGCTATGCTTTTTGGCGTTCCTATGATGCCTTTATTATCTGTTATGATGTTTATATTGTTTTCTGCAATATATATCAATCTATTTTTCTTTTTTTTAGCTATACCTATATTTTTTATAATGCGTTTTATGGCTAAAAAAGATGATATGATTTTTAGGCTTTTATTTTTAAAATTAAAATTTTTTACAAATCCTGCACAAAAAAAATTTTATAAAACCAAAGCATATGTAACTTCAAGTTATACACATAATAAAACTTATAATAATCTAACAAAATTAAGTATTAGTGCATTACATAGTCTTGCAAATATTTCATCGCACATTCCATTTCAAACTCTCATAAATAATCATATTATAACTACTAAAGAATGTGAATATGTAGCAACATTTGTTATTGATGGTGTTGATTTTGAAGTAGAAAATAGTGTGGATTTAGAAGTTAATAAAAATAAATTAAATATGTTAATAAAATCATATTCTTCTGAAAACATATCTTTTTATTTTCATAATTGCAGAATTGAATTAAACGATTATTTAAATAGTCTTTTTAAAAATAATTTTTTAAAAGATTTTAATGATAGGTATTATTCAAATTTTAACCAATTGAAAGAAAACAAGCTAGTATTATCAGTCATATATTCACCATTAAATAAACTTGCCAGTTCAAAATTTAAAAAATTGAGCGTAGAAACAAAAATTCAAGAGATTAGGCAACATGTTAAAAATTTTGAAGAATTGCTTTTGGGGATTGAAGGTAATTTAAAGGATTTTGGAGTTGCAAGACTTGGTAAATACATTGAAAATAATATAGTTTATTCATCTCAACTTGAATTTTATAACTTTTTACTTTCAGGAATATTTTCAAAAGTGCGTGTAAATGATACAGTGTTATGTGATTATTTGCAAGGTAATATGAGCGCAATTTTATTTGGACATAATATTGCACAAATTGATTTAAACAATGGTAAAAAAAGATTTTTAAAAGCAATTGAAATTAAAGAATATCCAAATTATAGCTATATTGGTATGCTAGATCATCTTATGTATTTAAATATAAATTATGTTATTACACAAAGTTTTACTCCTATGAAGAAAGTAGATGCAAAAGAAGCAATCGGTTTGCAAAAAAAGAGATTAATCAGTGCAGAAGATGATGCTATATCGCAAATAATAGATATTGATCAAGCATTAGATGATTTAACTTCTGGTGAAATTTCTTTCGGAAATTATCATTTTTCATTAATTGTATATGCTGATAGTATAAAAGAAGTAGAAGAAAATACAAATATAATAATATCAAAACTTGCAGATGAAGGCTTTTTGACTACTATTGCTAATATTGCTTTACCTGCAACTTATTTTGCTCAAATACCTGCAAATTATCAAATTAGACCACGACTTCATAAAATTTCAAGTAAAAATTATGCTTCATTGATTGCTTTGCATAATTTTGGTAAAGGTAAAAAAGATAAAAATTGTTGGGGTCAAGCAGTATCTATTTTAAGAACCCCTAATGGATCTCCATATTATTTTAATTTTCATGAAACAAGATTTAATCATGATGATTTTGGTGAATTATTATTAGCAAATACTATGATTTTAGGTAAATCAGGTGGTGGTAAAACAGCACTAATGAATTTTTTACTAAATCAACTTGCAAAATATTCTGATCCTTCAACTTTTCCAGTATCAATTCCAGAAGATAAGAAAAAAGCTACTTTCTTTTATCTTGACAAGGATAAAGGGGCGATAGGCAATATTATTGCCCAAAATGGAACTTACATTACTATTGATGGTGGAAATCCAACAGGCTTTAATCCTTTTATGTGTGATAACACACCAGAAAATATAAGAAATTTACAAATTCTTATGAAATTATTAGTTACTAGAAATGATGAGAAAATATCCGTAAAAGAAGAAGAAGATTTAAATTTTGCAGTTATTTCAATAATGAATAATTTTAATAAAGAAGAAAGAAAATATGGAATCACATTAATGCTAGAGCATTTAACTGAAGGAACAAATGAGATTAACTCAATTAGAAGTAGATTGGCACAATGGAGTAAAAATAAGCAGTTTGGTTGGGTGTTTGATAACGAAAATGACAATTTTTCTTTTAAAGATGATTGCAATTTATTTGGTATAGATGGAACTGATTTATTAAGTGATAATGACATTAATGGTCCTGTATCATTTTATATTCTATGGAGAATATTTGAAAAGTGCGATGGTAGAAGATTTGCATTATTTGTTGATGAAGCTTGGGATTGGATTAGAAATCCAGTAGTTGCAAAAGAAATACACAATAAAGAAAAAACAATAAGAAAGTTAAATGGATTTTTGGTGCTTGGAACTCAAAGTGTTGAAGATTTTGCCAAATCACCTATTGCAAGTGCAATAATAGAGCAAAGTGCAACTATATTATTACTGTCAAATCCACAAGCAAAAGAAGATGATTATTGTAAAGTTTTAAATCTTTCTAAAGAAGAGTATGAATTTGCAAAAAATACAATTCCTTCAATGTATCAAGTATTAATCAAAAAAGCAGAAGAAAGAGCTATTGTAAGTCTTGATCTTAGTTCTATCGGTAAAACATATTTAAAAATTATTTCTACAGGCAAAGCTTATGTTGAAAAACTTGAAAAAATAAATAAATTAGAAGTAGATTATAAAACAAAATTTCAAAAGATTTTAGAACTTTATAATGAAAGTATTGGAGATTGTAATGAAAAAAACATTGTTTAAATCATTAGTTGTTTTGTTATGCTTTACAAATAATGCTGTTGCCAGTGGAATACCAACAATTGATGTTGCTGCAATTGCACAAAATATTAAATCATATATAGATGATTTGAAGGAATATGCAGTGGAAGCTAATCGTTGGGCAACTACATTGATGCAGTATAGACAAGTAGTTGAACACTATGCACAAGAATTAAAAAATACTACTGGTATTAGTGATATTGTATCAGCAATAAATAGTGCTGAAGGTTTATATGAAGAAACTATAAAATTCAAAAGCAACTCATTGCAATTGCACTCTATGGTTAAAGAAGATTTAACAAGCGAAGGTTTAAAACAGCGTGGTAAAGAGTTATCTACAAAATTTTTATTAAGCGATTATTGCAGTAGCTATGAATCTAAAAACAAACAAGCAATTTGCTATAGAGAAGTTGCCACAACTTTTCAAAATGAAGAAGAGCTGAAAGAAATAAGTGAAAAGTTTGATGCAACATTATTAGAAATTCAAAATTTAGCAATAAAAGCAGTAAAAGCTACAACAATGAAAGAATCAGCTGATGCTCAAACTGCACTGCAAATAGCTCAATCAAAATTACAAACACAAGAACAACAATTAAAAATATTAAACGAAAAGCATATTAGAGCAATGCAAATTAATGAGCAGTTAAAAGAAGATGAGCGAGTAAATTATAATAACAATCAGTATAGAAATTTAAAACTAGCAAGAAAATTTAAACTTGATGATGTAAGGTTTGAATAATGATTGTTTATAAGCCAGATACAGGTGCTTTTATTTATGTTGGAGAGCTTGTATCAAATATTTTTGAGATTGATTCAAGTTCTAGTCCTTTTTATACTGCTTCTTCTATTATTCAAGGTTTTGTAATTACACTGCAATATACTGCTATTACTTATTTAACTATATGGCTAATATATGAGTTTTTACAATTTTCAATGTCTATAAAACAACAAAGTTTCGCAACTTTATTGTGGGATTTTATGATGAAGATTATAGTGATATTTTTGTTTATGAATTACGGTAATTTCATCGGTTTATTTAAATCAGCAATAAATGATGTAATGAACTATGCCGGTAATTTTGCCTTTAGTGGTAGTAATTGGACTGCTTGGGAAAAAGTTCAAGCTTATATGGATTCTATAGTAAAACTTGTTGCAAAGATGATAGATGATGCATCGTGGTGGTCTGGTGAAAAAATTGTAGCTGGGCTATCTGGGCTTTTTGGTTTAGCTGGTGGTCTTATTGGTTCTTTATCTTTAGCTTCTGCATTAAGTATAGTTCAAATCACTAATTCTATTTTAATAATGATAGCCCCATTAATGTTTGCATTTTTATTGCTTAAATCAACCAAACAAGTATTTTCACAATATATATCATTGTTAATAAGTAATTTTTTAGCACTTTTATTTATAAATATTTTTGCAAGCGTTATTATTCAGTTTGTTATGTCTTTAACAAATGATGAAATTTATGGAAAAAATCCTAATATTATTTTAGTGGTTATTTCTTGTATAGTTTCAGGTGTAATTTTACGCACCGGAACAACATTAGCTCTTCAATTAGCACAACAATTATCATCTGTTAGCCTAGATAGTGCTGTAAAGTCAGCCCAAACTTCAACTAGTGTAGGCTCTTTAGTAACTGCTGGTGCAACTGCTAAATTAGGTTATATGAGTAGATTATTACCTAGTGGAATAGTAAATCAAGGTAAAAAAGAATTTGGAGCAGTTAAAAACGGATACCAAAGGGCTAAAAATGCTTATAGCAAAACCAAACATGGAATTAATTCAATTAGAAACAATACTGCGAAATGGAGAAATAGCAAATGAAGTATTTGCCAACAATACTATTAATATTAATCTTAAATGCTTGTTCTATAAATAATAAAAATTTTGACAAATTATTTGATGGAACTAATTGGGAAGCTGTAAATAAAACGGAGAGTAATAATGAAAAAAACAAATGATGAAAATATTGCTTTAAGCTATGAAGCAAGTCTTAGATATTTGCTAGATGTATCAAATAAAAGAGCTTGGACTATATCATTTATATCAATAATTATTGCAATCATTAGTGTAGTTGCAGTGTGTTTATTAACACCATTAAAAACAGTTGAGCCTTATGTAATAAAAGTTGATAATAAAACGGGTGAAACAAGTGTTATTACAATATTAAATGAAGAAAATTTTACTAGTAGTGAAGCTTTAGATAAGTTTTTTATTGGTGATTATGTTAAAACACGAGAAAGCTATTATTACAATATACTTGAAAAAGATTATTTAAAAACTCAATTATATTCATCTGATGAAGTTAAGAAAGAATATATAAGGTTATTTGAAGGTTCTGATTCTATATTAGAAAAATTAAAAAATTCTTATGAAATAAATGTAAAAATAAAATCAATCGTTTTAGGTGAAAGTGCTGGTATTAAATTAGCTACAGTTAGGTTTAAAACAATAACAAAAGATTTAAGAAGTGGTGTAGAACAAGAGAGTAATAAAATCGCCACTATAACATACGATTATTTAACAAATACAAGATTAGATGAAGCTACAAGACTTGAAAACCCACTTAGCTTTCAAGTGTTAAATTATAGATTAGATTACGAAATAGGACAATGATATGAAAAAAGTTATATTATTAATTACAGTTTTTACGATTTATGGTTTTTGTGTAAATATTCCTAAACCTACAAAAGAAGATAAAAGAATTCAAGTTGCAGAGTTTAATGCTAATGAAGTATATGAAATAAAAGCTAAAAATGGCTATATTTCAATGCTTAAATTTGCTCATGATGAAAGAATTATAAATATAGTTTGCGGTTTTTTGGAAGGCTGGTCTATTAAATCAGATACTAATTTTATATTTATAAAACCACAAGCATATATTGCAAAAGCACAAGAGCAAACTATGGTAGATAGCAATGGTAATTTAGTATCGTTTTCTGACAATCAAGATGTAGTAATTCAACCAAACGCAAAAGATTGGAAAACAAATCTAATAATTACTACAAATAAAAGAATTTATACATTTGATTTACTTCTAACTGCAAAATTAGATTCTTCTTATAGAGTTGATTTTAAATACACTGATGATATTGCAAAAGTAAATCAATTAATTGCTAATAAAACTAAACTTGAAAACGAAGAAAAAGAAATTGAGCAAGAATTAAACAATATCAATGTTCCTAAAAATTATCATTTTGTTCAACATGTTAATAAAAATAGCGAAGATATAAGCGTTGATTATGCGTATGATGATGGTGTTTTTACATATTTAGCTTTTAATACAAATAAAACAATACCATCTGTATTTGAATATGATAAACAAAATAAAGAGAGCATATTAAATACTCATATTACTAAAGATAATGATTATACAGTTTTAGTGATTCATAAAATTCCAAAACAAATTTTGCTTCGTTCAGGTGATAAATTAGTTGGTATTAAAAATTTAGGTGCTGGTAAAAATTTATATCCATTAAAAAATACTAAATCTGATAAAGTTGAAAGGGTAATAAATGAGCAATAACGAACAAAATAGAAGTAAAATTAATGAAATAAATCAAGAACAAGAAAAAATAAATAATAATTTAGAATTAGATGTAGATACTAATTCTAAAATAAAACTACAAGCTACTGCAGTTATTTGTTTATGCGTTGTAATTGCTATATTGGTTTTTTATCAATTTGTAAAAACAGACAAGACAAAAGAAGAACCAATTAAGCAAAATACAGAAACTATTATAAGTGCAAAAAATCGTAGTTTTGAAATAAAGAATAATACACAAATTCAAGATGAGTTGGAAGTAAAAAAAGATTTAGAAGCTTTATTTGGATTAAAAGAACAAAATACTACTTTAGAACCAGCTATTATACTGAATACAAATGAAAACAATAAGCTAGTTAATAAACCTAGGGTTTTAAAATCTAGTGCAAATTTTAGTGTTAATAACTCATCTCAAAACACAAATAAAAGTCAATTAGAATTACTTGATGAAAATATAGCACAAGCACAAAATTTAAATAATTATTACAATGATAAAATAGCAGAAGAAACAAACAGGCTTAACTTATTAATGAGTAACCCAGAATCTTTTAACAATAATTCTAATAATTTAGATTTTAATAACTCATCACAAAACTATTCAAATAATAGCTCGTATCAAATAAATATGGCGAGAATAAATAATATTAATCCACATTTTTTATTATCAAAAGGTAGTTTTATTCATTGTTCTTTAAACACAAGAATTGTTTCTATGTTAGCAGGTAATGTTAGTTGCACTATTAGTAATGATGTATATAGTGCAGATGGCACTGTTTTGTTGATTGATCGTGGTTCAACCATGTTTGGTTCTTTTAAAAGTGGTGAAATTAGTGATGGTGTAAATAGATTGTTTGTTGTTTGGGAAGAAATAAGAACTCCTAATAATTTAATTATTCCTATAAACTCACCTGCAACAGATGGACTTGGTGCAAGTGGTATGAGTGGCTATGTAGATCATCAATATTTAAAACGATTTGGCTCTGCTATATTTTTAAGCATAATTGATGATGCAGTTAATGTAGCTATTAATGGTAAAAGGGGTAAAGATAATGTTGATTATACTGAAAATACAAGAGAAAATGCACGAGAATTAGCAAATACTGCACTGCAAGAATTTATAAAAATAAAGCCTGTTTTATATAAAAATCAAGGCGAAATAGTAAGCGTATATGTAAATAAAGATGTTGATTTTTCTAAAGTTTATAAGCTAAAAATGAAGACTAAAATAGGGCAAGGCTATGAGCGATAATACTTCTTTAAATAAATATGCGGAAATGCTTTTTGGTAAATTTTTGAAAGATGATTCAATAAATGAAGTTTGCTATCAAGGTGGCAATTTAATTTGGTGTGAAGATATTCAAGGAAAATGGACTGCTTATGAAAACGATATTAATGAACAAAAAGCCTTATCTTTTGCTAAAGCTAGTGCTAGTTTTAAAAAAGATGAAATAGATAAAAATAAACCTATATTATCTTGCATTTTACCTACTGGTGAGCGTATTCAGATAGTAATTTCACCTGCTACAAAAGATAAAATTGTATCAATTACTATTAGAAAGCCTAGTAAAGTTAGATATACAATCAATGATTACATAGAAAGGGGTGCAATAACTAAAGAATTTGCAAATAATTTAGGTGAAGCTATCAAAAATGGTAAAAATGTCGTTATTTGTGGTGAAACAGGTAGTGGAAAAACTACCTTCATGAAAACCTTAATTGATTTTATCCCATTAGATGATCGTATTATTACTATTGAAGATGTAGAAGAAATTAAATTTTATGACCATAAAAATTATGTGCAACTATTTTATCCTAGTGAAGCAAAAATAACCGATGCAGTAAATTCTGCTACTTTATTAAAAAGTTGTTTAAGAATGAAGCCTGATAGAATTTTGTTAGCTGAAGTTAGGGGTGGGGAAACTTATGATTTTTTAAATGTAATCTCAAGTGGGCATAACGGCTCTATGACAAGTTGCCACGCTGGAAGTGTTGGTGGTTGTATTGACAGGCTTGTAATGATGTCTATGCAAAATGATATGGCAAGGGCATTAGGAAAAGATATGTTAATAGATGTTGTAAAAAAAGCCATAGATATAATCATAGTTTTTAAAAATATAAATGGTAAAAGACAAATACTTGAGTATTTGTATGATGGTAAAATACATAAGGTTTATAATGAAAAAGCTAACTAAATCACAAATTATAGCTTTAGTATTTTTATTTATTTTGATTGATTATGCACTAACTATAATTTTTTGTTTGTATTTTAATGGGCTTTTAAAAAAAATATATTTGATTAAAATTGGATTTGTATTTAGTGCTATTATTAATAACTATCCTTATATTTACAAATCTTTAGGTTTTGCAACTTTGATAAGTTCTTTGATATGTTTAATTATTCCTTTAATACCACGACAGCAATCTTTACATGGTGATGCAAGATTTGCCACTAAAAGAGAAATTAAAAAAATGGGGTTATTTGGCAAAAAAGGTATTATCGTTGGTAAATATCAAGGCAAATTGTTAAAATTTGGTGGTCAGCAATTTGTTGCCCTTGGTGCTCCAACTCGTAGTGGTAAAGGTGTTGGTATTGTTATTCCTAATTTACTTGAATGGAAAGAAAGTGCAGTAGTTCAAGACATTAAACAAGAATGCTTTGATTATACTTCAAAATATAGAAAAGAAAAATTGGGCAATGAAGTATATTTATTTAATCCATTTGATAGAAGAACACATAGATATAACCCACTAGCATACATAAATATGAATGGCACAAATGTTGATGCAGAATTAACTGATTTTGCAAATATTTTATATCCAGTAGTAGGAGATCCAACAACACAATTTTTTAATCAATTAGCACAAAATTTATTTATAGGACTGTGTTATTTAACTCACGACTTATTAAGTTCTGAAATGGGACTAGCATTTATTAGAAATTATAAACTAGATGTTTCTTTTACGCTTTATGGGATATTATCTATCAGCGAAGGTTTTAATTTTACTGTTGAAAGTAGTGAAGATGAAGAAGAAAGTATAAAACAAGAAATTAAAGGTTTTGAAAATACTTATAATTGGTTGTGTGAGCTAGGAATTGCAAGCCCTAAAGCACAAGAGCGTATAAAATCTTATTTGGCAATAGCTTCTGATAATACTAGAAGTGGAGTGATGAGTTCTTTTAATGCTCCATTAATGATCTTTAGAGCAGATAATATGCGACTTGCAACTAGTGCTAACGATTTTGATTTTAGAGATTTAAGAAAGAAAAAAATGACAATATATGTTGGCATTACTCCTGATCAATTAGATAATGCAAAACTCATTTTAAATATATTTTGGCAACAGTTAATACTATTAAATACAAAAGAGTTACCACAACAAAATCCAGAGCTACAACATACAGTATTGTGTTTGATGGATGAATTTACTTCAAGTGGTTATTTATCAAAATACTTAACAGGAGTTGCATTTATGGCAGGTTTTGGATTTAGAAGTTTAATGATATACCAGTCAGATTCACAACTTGAAATGCCAATTCCTAATGGGTATGGCAAAGAAGGTGCAAAAACTTTATTAACAAATCATGCATGTCAAATATATTATGCACCTAGAGAGCAAGAAGATGCTGAAAGAATTTCAAAAATTTTAGGAAATATGACAGTAATCAACAAATCAACAAATTATCAAAACGCATTAAGTTTAAATGTAGGTGGTAGTGAAAGCAAAACAGTAAGGGCACTAATGCTTCCACAAGAACTTCGTGAAATGCCATTTGAAAAAGAACTTGTAACAATAGATGCAGGAAAACCTATTTTATGTGATAAGGCATTTTATTATAGTGATAATTATTTTATGGACAAATTTAAATCTATTTCAAAATCTCTAGCAAAAATAAAAGATTTGCCAACTAAAAAAGAGTTGGAAACTGTAATCCAAAATGGAGAAACAAGAATAAATATACCTTATCAAAATTTTGAAATTATGAAACAAGAAAATGAAAAACTTTTAGAAGAAAATTTATTAAAACTAACAAAGGAAGCAGCATGAAATTAAAATTATTTTTATTTATTTTAGTAGGATTATTTATTACAAACTGTGCAAAAAGTTCAGTAAAAATTGATAGTCCAAAATATGATCTTGTAAAACAACAAGTAGTAGAAAATACGACTTTTAATGTTATCAAAGATCCTAGTCTAAACTACTCGTGGGTTACTAATTACTTATTTTATTTTAAAGAAAATATTTTAGTTGAAAATAATAAGAAGGTAAGCTTTTTTTACTATGCACATAATAGTGATCAAATATATATATTTGCAAGAAAAGAACTTGCTGAAAAATATGCTTTTTATTTAAAACATAATGGAATAACAGCAAATATAGTTATATATGACTTTATAGCAAATGAACCTAATTTGGTAAATATTATTTTTGAACATAAATAAGGAGATTGATATGCAAAGTTCTATTAAATTTATAGTTATATTGTTTTTTAGTATTAGTAGCCTATATGCCGATCAATTTACTGGCGATAAAAGAACTGCTTGTGAAGTTATATTATGTATGTCAAGTGGTAAAAAACCTTCAGAATGCAATGCACCTATAAGAAAATTTTTTTCAATTAGAGCTAAGAAGCCTTGGAAGACTTTTGAATTAAGAAGAGATTTTTTAAAACTATGTCCAACGAGCAATGGGAATGAAGTTGATGATGATTTAATTATGGCTGATTTAAAAGAATCAATTTTGAATGTTCCACATGAATGCACAGCAGAAATATTAAATAAGCAATATGAATATACTATAGGACAAGGGTATTATCCAGAAAAAAATTGCAAAGTTAGTAATAAAGATAAATTAATTAGAATTACACATAAGCTACCACCACAATGTATAAAGCTAATTAACAATGCATATACAGATTTAAAAATGCCTAAAAATATATGTGATGGCAAATATTATACTATTAATGATTTTAATCGTGGACACTATGAAACCATTATTAATAGGAGTGATGATTTTCAGAATATTTATAAGTTAAATAAATTTTCACAACCTTCTAATTTATGGTTAAATTTATACAGACAAGACCAATATCAAGTTAGCAAATATCGTTGTAGTTATATAGTAGAAAGTGTTGAAAATTTTGATAAAACATATTACTACGATGTATATACGCAAAAGCATAAAATCAATAAAGAATGTTGGGTGTATTAAAATGAGCAATCAAGATAATATAATTGATTTAGTTGCAGAAGGTCTAATAGAATATCATGATGGTGATGAAAAAGATATATTAAATTATTCAAAACTCATAGATAGTCAAAATAAGCTTAAGAGTAAAATTTTAAGCTTAATAGATACAGCTAGAAGTTACAATAATTTAAGTGAAGTTGAAAAGAGTTTGTTTTATGAACTAGAAAGTAATTTTAATACTTTTTTTAATACTTGGGTAAATTTTTGTATTTTATTTAAAAAAGCACCTACGCAAGATGAGTTGATAGCTCAAAATAATATTTTAACAACCAAAAAAATAATAAATGATTTTAATCAAATTCATTCTCATTTTAAAGATTTGCAAATAGAAGAAAAATCTAAAATATTTAATACCAATTTTTCTAATTTTATAAATAATCAAGAAGCTAAACTAGAAACAACGGCACAAGAATTTGATGAGTTTTTAAAGAATTTTATAACAAGACAAGAAAACTATTTAAACAAATTTGAAAATCAAGTTAAAGAATTAAATCAAAATTATGCCAAAAGCATAAATTCAATGATGAAGAAAGCAAAAATGACTTTTAATATTTTGCTTGGTTTAAATTTTATTTTAGCTTTTATTTTAGGTGGAGTAATTTTTAAATTGCTTGCTTAAAAATACGCAAAATTATACATAAAATTATATGTATATATAATTTTATTTATTATTTTACAAAGGAGAAAATATGAATGTTTTTGTAACAAGTGGTAAAGTAGGAGATGATAAAACCATCATCGGTTTTGGTTCATTGCAAGAATATGAAGGGCAAAAGCCTAATGCAAGAGATGTTTTTAATAAGATTAATTCTATTGATGCTTTTTTAAAGTCAGTTGATGCTGATAAAATTCCATTGAATTTAAAAGTAGGAAATAAAGAAACTGGCGAAACCTATATGAAAGCTGATGCATATTATCAAAAAGGTATTAGTAAAGATGGTAAAGCATATGCGTTTAATAAAATAGCAATAGAAATTCAACCTGAAAAACGCAATGAAGCAGGAGAATTAATGCAAAATGCTGAAAAATTATACGCAACTAAAACTAAAGAAGGATATGCATTTGATAAGACAAATGATGATGCAATAATTGACAAATTTAATTCACTAATTAAAGATGGTGTTGATTTTACATTAAGTGCTACAAAAAACACAACTCTTGAAAAATATCCAAATTTAATGCAAGTTGTAAATAAAATTGATAAATCAGCAAATATAGAGATTGATTTTGTTCAATCGCAAGGTGCAGTAATTAAATCTATTCAAAGTCCAGCAGGTAATAAACTAGAAAGTGGAACAGAGCAAATTATGAATTATGCTAAAGATAAAAGTATGGATAGATAAATAATATGTGGGCTATTTAGCCCACTAAAGGACTGATATGAGTGAGAAAGAATTGGAGATTTTTAAGCTTGGTAAGGATTTAGCAAATATTTTATCAAGCAATGAAGCAAAAGCAGATTTAAAAGCTTTATACGATAAACACCCTGAAATGTTTAAAAATCTAATTGAAGTAAAAGAAGTAATACAAGAAGTAGTAAGCAATCCTGAAGTTGTTAAAGAAGCAAAAAACAATATAGATGTTTATGCAATGAAAAAACTTGATAAATTATATGAAAGTAAAGAAAAAATAGGTGATGTAGTTATAGGTAAAAATAACTTAAAAATTTATCATGCTAATAAAATGAGAGTTAGTGAATTAAAAAGAATACAAAAAAATATTAATTTAGAGCAATCCGTAGATGCAGACCCCAACACCCTGCATACGACTATGTTGGAAAAACCTCACGACTTGGAGCTGATGAATAAAAATTCATCTGGTGCAAACGCACTTTCTACGGATAATAAAGACATTATACAAGAAAATAATAAAAAGTTCTTTAGTGAAAGCTTAAATAAAGCAATAGAAAAAGGTGTGGTAAAAACCAGTAGCGAAAATAACAAGAAAGAATGGGAGAAATGATGAGAGTATTCATAGCTGAAAAACCTGAATTAGCAAGAGTGATTGCAAATAATTTAAATGAAAATACTGTTAAAAATGATGGATATATTCAAAAAGGTAATGATATTGTTACTTGGGCTTTTGGACATATTTTAGAACTTTTTATGCCTGAAGACTATAAGCAAGATTGGGGCAAGTGGAATATAAATGATTTGCCACTACAAATTGATGAGTTTAGATACAAGCCTAAAGACAGCTCTAAAAAGCAGCTTAAAATAATTTGTGATTTGTTAAAAAAAGCTACTGAAGTTATAAATTGTGGTGATGCAGATGAAGAAGGTCAAATTTTAGTAGATGAAATAATAAATTATGCAAACTATAAAGGAAGCGTAAAGAGATTATTATTACATGATTTAACTGATAAAGGTGTTAAAAAAGCTTTAAGTGAAATTAAGAATAATAGCGATTTTAAAGGTATTAGCGAATGTGGATTTGCTAGAAGCCAAGCTGACTGGATTGTTGGAATCAATCTAACTCGTGCATATACTACTATAGCTCAAAGTAGTGGATATAAAGGTGTTTTAAGTGTTGGTCGTGTTCAAACTCCTATTTTAGCTATGATAGTTGCTAGAGATTTGGAAAACGAAAATCATAAATCAAGTTACTATTATACTTTAACAGGAGAATTTGAAACAGAAAATTTAAAATTAAAAGCTAATTTAAAAACAAGCGAAAAAATTGTTGATGAAGTGGTTGCAAATGATATAAAATCAAAATGTGAAAATAAAGAATTTGATTGCATAGTTAATCATGAAAACAAAATAGAAAATCCACCACTACCATATAATTTGCTTTTGCTTCAAGCTGAATGCTCTAAAATATTTAACTATAAGCCTGATAAAACATTAGAAATTACACAAAGTTTAAGGGAAAAACACAAGCTAATATCTTACAATAGATCAGATTGTCAATATTTACCAGAGAATTTGCATAAAGAAAGCCCAGAAATTTTATCAGCTATAAAAAATAATCTAACAGGTTTTACAAATATTATAAATAATTCTGATACTAGTATTAAAAGTAGTGCATTTAATGATAACAATATAACGGCTCATTATGGTATTATTCCAACGGAACAAAAAGTTGATATAAAAGCTTTAAGTAAAGATGAATTAAATGTTTATGAAATGATAGCAAAAAGATTTGCATTACAATTTTTTAAACCTAAAGAATATTTGCATACTAGTGTAGTTTTTAAGTATGATGAATATGAATTTAGCACAAGCTCAAATAAAACTACATTTGCAGGTTTTAGCGAATTTATTGATACTAATGATAGCGAAATTAATACCGATGAAGAGCAAGAAAACGAAGAGTATTCACAAGATCTAAGCACACTTGAAAACTGCAAATCTTATTCAAGTAATATAAATATAAATAAAAAACAAACTAAACCTAGACCATTATATACTATGGCAACTTTATTAAAAGATTTAACAAGTGTAAGTAAATATGTAAAAGATGAAAAAATAAAAGCACTTCTAAAAGAAAAGGATAAGGATAAAAAGGGTGAAAGTGGTGGCATAGGCACACCAGCAACAAGAAGTGAGCATATTAAAAAGTTATTTGAGCGTGGATATATTGTTGAAGTTAAGAAAAAGATTAAATCTACTGATTTAGGAAGAAATTTAATAAAGCTATCACCTAAGCTTCTGACAAGTCCTGATATGACTGCGTTGTGGTTTGAAAATCAAAAAGATATAGAAGCTTTTAAATTAAGCAGAAATGATTTTTTAAGAGCAGTATTTAATGATGTAAAAAACGATATAGAGAGTTTGAAAAACAATGATGATTTAAAAACATTTGCAAGTGATAATGCAATAGATAAAACATATCCATGTAAAGTTTGCAATAATGGTTATATGCAAAGAAGAAAAACAAAAGATGATAAATATTTTTGGGGTTGTTCTAATTATAAGGGTGGTTGCTCCAAAACATATAATGATAAAGCTGGAAAACCTGATGGTTATAATGCAAATATTTATCCTTGCAAACAATGTGGTGCTGGAGTATTAGAGCGTAAAAAATCACAAAAAGGTAATTACTTTTGGGGTTGTTCTAATTGGCGTAATGGTTGCAAAGCAATGTTTTATGATGATAATGGAAAACCTAAAAAATAATGCAATTTTTTAACTGTTCTTGTTTAGATGATAGAAAGCAATTTAAAGATAAGATAAGGAGTGATTTTTCTTATCTTATCCCTTTTATAGAATATTACGAGAGTAATTATTTAGTATGCTATCAAATTGATAAAATTGCTATATTAGTAACTGATGATACTTATAAGCTATTTAATATGCTGAATATTATTAAAGAAACTAATGTGTGCGATTATTTTTCATTAAATGATAAAAAAATATATTTACTTACAATAAGCGTTTCATTATATTACAATACTATAAAGTTTGATATAAATAATTACTTATATTGTAGTTTTCGTGATGATATTATTAATACTTATGGAAGAAATACAACAATAAGAACATTTATTTTAGAAAATAGCCTATATGATATATATGGTTTTATGAATAATAAAAATAAGTATCCAGCAACCTTAAAGCATTTATGTAGTTTAAATAAGCATTTTGCATATACATATTTATCATTTTTAAACTCAAATGTAGCTAAAGATATTTTATATGATTTAAAAAATGCTAATGAAGAAGATTTTATAAGCTATTATATGAAAATAGAAATAAAACTATTAGAAAACACACCAAACAAACAAGAATTATTAAAATTAAAATATCCGAATAAAAATATACCTAAAGTAGTAAATAAAATTGATTTAGCAAAATCAAAAGCATTATTTAATTTAGAAAAATATTTAAGTGCCACACACTATAAAAGAGTATGGCATAATGTTTTAAAACTAAATTATGATGATTATGGAAATTATTCAAAAGAACGAATATTATCTAATTATATGTTTAAGTTTAATGATTTTAAAATAGATTTAAATTATAGTCTTGATGATTTTAGAATACTATTATCAGATTATATAAAACTATCAATATCGCTTAAAAGACCTATTAATTTAGATATAACTTCAGTAAAAAGACTTAAATCGCTACACGATGATTTAGTGGTTGAATATGACTATAAAATAGCTAAAAAGAACAAAATGGTTATTAAAAAAGATAATCCATTCTTAAAGTTAAAATTACCTGATAATTTTAAAATGATTAAAACTAATTTTGATTTAATCCAAGAAGGTAGAAGAAATAAAAACTGCGTTGCTTCTTATATAGATAAAATCAATAGTGAAAAATGTGGAATTTTTACTTTAGATTATAAGTATAAGCACTATACAATAGAGATTATAAAATATAGAAATAAGTATTACATAAATCAAATAAAAACATTTGCAAATGAAGAAGCAAGTAAAGAAGTGGTTGAGTATGTTAAGGCATACCTTAATTAAGATATTTTTGAAAAATTATTTTAATTTATTTTATGTTAAAATAAATTAAAATAATTGAAAGGAGATAAGATGTCAGATTTTATAATTTTAGAAAATAAAGAACAAGCATTAAAATACCTTGAAAGCTTAAAAGATACTATGAGTGAGAATATTTATCAAAAGATACAGATGGGTTTGCATAAATCATACGATAGCGATGATGAAGGAATAATTACTGAAAAATCATTAAGAGATCATATTGAATATGAAAACTTGATTGAATTAGGAAAAACTAAAGAAGCTGATGTTTATAAAAGTGAAAAGATGACCGAAAATATGAATATTTATTTAAAAGCCGAAGGTATTGTTAGATGAATAAACCTATAGCTTTATTTTTGGCAGGTGCAAATGGAAGTGGGAAATCTACTTATAGGTTTGCAAATAAAATTGAATTTTTAAATTTAATAAATATAGATCCAGATAAATTTATTAAAGATAATAATGGCAATAATGCATTAGGCTCTAAGTTGGCTATAAATACATTTAATGCGTGTATTAAAAATAAAATTTCTTTTTCTATGGAAACTACGCTTTCAGGTAAAAGTGTTTTAAATAGAATAAAACAGGCTAAAAACAATGGTTTTAATGTCAAAATGATATATATTGGGCTTGATAACTCTAATCTTAATATACAAAGAGTTGAAGCAAGGGTTAATCGTGGTGGGCATAATATTGAAACTAATCTTATTATTAAAAGATATAAAGAAAGTAGATTAAATTTAATAAAATCACTGCCACTTATTGATAACTTAAAACTTTACGATAATTCAACAAATAAATTAATTAAATGTTTAGAAGTGGATAAGCAAAAATTAATAGATTTGAATACGCCATTGAAAAAATGGGTTAGTGATGTGTGTTCTAATATATTATTTAACGAAAACGGTAATTTATGTTTGCCTATTAAAAATATTGAAAAAATGACTGATATTGGTAAAAATAAAGATATAAATAAAGAACTTTAGATGTGGAAAATATTTTTTTTCTTTATTGATTTCTATTATTTGTTTTGCAAATGAAGAAGTTAGTGAAGCGATTGGGTGTGTTAAAATATACCTTTAATTAAAATATTTTTTAAAACAATCATTTCAAGTTATATAAAGTTATTTTAAATTAAAATTAATTTAAATATTATTTAAGGAGAATTTAATGAAAAAATATAAAATTTTAGTAGCATTAGCTACAGCGACACTTTTTATCTCTTGTGGAGAAGATATTAATAAACCAAATTTCGGACATGAATATGTTAGTAAATATATAAAACATTGTTTATTTTTTCAAGCAAAAACTGATACTACTATTACTTCTATTGTTGCTGAAGATGGAAAATGTGGATTAGAGATCCCTATAAATATGCATAATTTTTGGGATGTATCGGAAAACGGTAATGAAATGATTAAATATGGCTATTCAACAGAATTTACAGACAAAGGTGTGAAAAATACCAAATCAATAATAGAAAGAAAAAAAATTGAAATTAAATTGAAAGAAGGGGAAAAATTTTACTTCGTTTCAGGTTGTTATCCTATAAAAAAATTAATATTAGAAACAGATATAGGTAAATTTGAGTATAAAGATCTCAAAAAAGATGATAAAAAATAAATTAATTTTTATTTTACTATTGCCTTTTATTTGTTTTGCAAATGAAAATGCCTATGATGCGTTATTTGTTAAATACTCTAAAATACATAAGATTCCATCGCAGCTTTTGTGGGCAATAGCAAAAACTGAAAGTAATTTTAATCCAAGTGCGATAAATAAAGCAAACGACAATGGCACTTACGATATAGGTTTGATGCAAGTTAATTCTATACATGAAGAAAATTTAAAAAAATTAGGTTTAACATTAAATGATTTGTATGATCCAGAAATTAATGTGCGATATGCAAGTGCATATCTAGCCAAATGTTTTAAAAAATGGGGATTTAATTACAAAGGTCTAAATTGTTATAATGGTAGAATTTCAAATAACAATTACAATATAAAGGTTTTAAATAAATTGCGAAAAAAACAAAAAATAGTATATAAAAATACTAATGCAATTATTAAATAAAGGGGGTAAAATGAATACTAGAGAAGATACTGCATACATACTTACTCAATTAGGTTATGAAGTTGATAGATATTTTAGATTTAAATTAAGAGATGAAAAAACTGCAAGTGCTTCAATCAATCTTAATGGCAGAATTAAAGATTTCGGTAGTGGTTGGTATGGTTCTTGTGTTGATTTATTGTGTGAATTTCATAATTATTCTAAAAAGGAAGCTTTTGATAAAGTAAATGAATTTATGGGTGTAAATAATAAACAATATGCACTAAGCGAACCTAGTTTTAAAGAAAACAAGGAGCATTCATCGCTATCTATAAGTGAAGATTATATATCTAATTACGAATTGCAAAGAAAAGAAAATTTTACTCGTTATAGCGAACTTTTAAAACAAACATTGCCAAATATTGATAATCACAAAAGAATTGAATTAGCTAAAAAATATCAGATAGGATATTCTAAAGAATCAGATAGGTTAATAATGCCTATTCGTGATCTTGATAATAAGGCTATGACTTTATGGAAATATAATCCTAGTCCTAAGCCATTCGTGGGTAGTAATAAAGAATTAATACAGTTACCAAAAGTAATGTTTTCAAAAGGTAAAAAGCGTTGCCCTTTTAATTTAAACGATCTTAATGAATATAGAACTAATTTAAATAAAGCTATTTTGGTTGTTGAAGGAGAAAAAGATTGTTTAAATGCAATTGCAAATGGATTTAGAGCGATCACTCTTGGTTCTGCTACAAGTTTAGTAGAAGATAAATATATTCATCTTTTTAAAGATACTAATATAACTATTTGTTATGACTATGATGATGCTGGGAAGAATGGAGCAAAAGCACTTGCAGAACAACTTAAAAATACCTGCAAAAAGATAGAAATTTTTGATTGGGAGCAAGTATCTAAGCAGTTTAAAATTGAATTGTCTAAAGGTTTTGATTTTACTGATTTTATGAAAATAACAAATGAAAAAAAACATAATGATAAAACAAAAGATAGGGGAAATTAATGCAAAATAAAGATTTTAATCAAGAAATAGATTTATTAGAAGATGGAGAAGTGGTTGCAATTTATAGTGAAGAAGAAGCTAAAAAATTAGGTATTATTGACTTTTTGGAAAGTGCTGGTGATATTAATGAGTGATATAAAATTCAATAACTCTAGTGCTGATAAAAATCATCAATATATTGAAGATTTTACAAATACACTTATAAAATCATTAGAAAATAACACTGCACCATGGATACAGCCATGGAAAGCAACAGGTCTAAAAAATAATCCACATAATGCTATTACAGAACAAGAATATAACGGTTGTAATGCTTTGTTATTAGAGATAATTACTGCTGAAAAGGGATATAAAGATCCTAGATGGCTAACCTTTAAACAAGCAAAAGATCTAGGTGGTTTTGTTAAAAAAGGCGAGAAAGGCGTTCCTATTAGGTTTGTTAGTGTTATTGAACCTAAAACAACAGATTTAGAAAAAGAGATGGAAGAAGGACTTATATCTTTAAATGATGATAAAAAATATATAGTTAAGCATTATACTTTATTTAATGCAGAGCAAATAGAAAATATGCCAGAACGAAAACAATTTAAAGTAGATCCTAATTTTGAATTTAAATCAATTGAAAATGCAGAAAAAATATTGGCTAATTCAGGAGCTATTATTGAGCATAAACTAGGCGATAGAGCATATTATAATCCTTCATTAGATAAAATAGTATTACCTGAAAAACAGCAATTTAAAAACGAAATGGGTTATTATAGTGTAGCATTACATGAATTAGGTCATTGGACAGGACATAAAAATAGATTAAATAGAAATTTAGAAGGTGGTTTTGGTAGTGAGCAATACGCAAGAGAAGAATTGAGAGCAGAAATTGCTAGTTATATGTTATGTAAAAAATTAAATATTGATTTTGATCCTAGCGAACATTTATCATATATTAATTCATGGAAAAAGATTATAAACAATAATCCAAATGAATTATATCAAGCAACAAAAGATGCTTTAAAAATAGTTGAATATGTTAGCGATTTTAGTATTGATAAAAATATCAAAAAAGAAAATGCTATATCAAAAAATGTTATGGATAATGTATTAAAAAATGTATTAAATAAAACAAAAGGAAGCGATATTGAAATAGCTAAGTAAAACTACTTAGCTATGAATTGTTGTAGTATTTGATTTTTCTTCTAATAAATAAACTGATAACATGATTGTAAAGTATGCAAGTAAGTATGCACCAGAATTTTGAGCCAAACTATACCCTGTTAATGCATTACATATATTTAAAAACAATAAACCACCAGACCCAATAAAAGAAAGAGATCTAGTATTGCTAAAAATGCTGAAAAATATAAATAAAATAATACATGTATAGTTTAATGCATCAAAGCGAGTTGAATAATCGTTACCAAAGATTGACTCACAAAATTTTACAAAAAATATCAATTCTTCCATAGACAAATTCCTTTTTTTATGTTTAATTTTATTCTACCATAAAAAAATAAAAAAGAAGATAATGTGTGTTGGTGGAAGCATTATATTGTTAATTTTCTTTTTTATCTTCTAGTATAAATCCATAGCTATTTAAAAATAAATATCCTAAATAAAGCCAAAATAAAAACATTATAATGTTTTCAAAATCTTTAATTTCATCTAATCTTAGCAAAAGGCTTATAATTAATTGATAGGAAAATAATTTTATACCAGCAGTATATAAGATAAATAAAATTTTACGCTTAATTCCTATTCTTTTAATATGATAAATATTATTAATTATAACAAGTAAAAAAACAATAATAGTAATTATATGTATTTTTGCCTCATAATCAGTTGTAGAATAATTTCTTAGAAACAAAAGTATTAAAACAAAAATATCAATTAAATTAATATATTTTAAAAATTTAAAATATATTTTATTCATTATTATTCCTATTGATTATTGCATTATATAATTTTCTTGTAGCACTTTCTCTTAAATCTTTAATAGCATCTTCATCAAGTAATAAAAATTCATGAAATTTTATTTTATAATATTTTTTAATTAATGGAAAACTCCCAAAAAAATATTCATAAATAAAAATAATTATCAATATAATCGCAACAATTGAAAGCATAGCTGATATAGCAATAAATATTGGCATTATAACTCCTTTAATTTTTCTTCATATTGAGTTTTTATAAAATTAATTAAAATTTTACTCTTAAAATTAGTTTGTCCATACTTTAAAATCATTCTAATACAATAAGTATCATCTATTATTTTATATTTAGAATTAGAGCCAAATTCACAAATATATAATTTCTCACTTCTAAGTAAGTGTTGCAATGAAAATTTTTGACCACGCTCTTTTTCTTTATAAAGTTCATTATGTTTTGGAATCTGTATTACAGGATTAGATACTATATGTATCTTTATATTGTTATCGGTATCTATAAAAACATAATCTTCATATTTATTGTTAATATAATCATTAGCAAAAATATAAACTAAATATACGATTATAATGATAGGTAAATACTCAAAGATTTTTTTTATTTGCATAATTTTCATATTAATTCTTTTAATTCCAATTTAATTATTATTAATCCTAATATATTAAATAATGTTAATACTGTAAAAAATATAATTGCATAAAACACTATAAAAATAGTTACAGGGTATAGATTTTTGTAATCTAAAATTACAGCGTATTGTGCTATATACGCTCCGAGAGTCATTATTAATATAAAGCTTGTATATATTGTCATAGCATCCCATTGTTCTTTAAGTGTTCTACCTATTACAAACCATTTATAGAAGAACAAAAACATATACATAATAGGTATTAAATATATAAATATAATTGAAGCAAAATCATTACTTTGATATGCATAAGGCAAAACTTCTGTAAATAATGTTTTAAATGTATTCAACATTGTTTTCTCCTTTTGTTAAATTCTAATTTTATGTGATATGAGCATGGAATATGATCTGATAAATCATCAATATCTTTTTTAATTTTATTTAGTGCTTTTTGTAGCTCTTGTTTATCTATATTTTGATTTGGATATGTTAAATATGATTCACTATGTTTTTCCAAGTTTAAAAAGGTTTTATATAATGATCTATATAGAATTTCTAAAGGCGTATTCTTAGTTAAGCTAAGTAATATATTTTTTAATTCTTTTAGCTTTCTATCTCTTGTATAGTTTATTATATAATGAATAAACTTAGGTGATAAAGATTTATCAAATGGAAAGCTACTCAAAAACTCACCATGCACTATATTGTTGCTACATCTTGCGATTACTACTGTTAGACTCCAAATATCTGCGAAAACTTCAATAATATTTTCTACCACATTAGGTTCTTTCTCTATAATTTCTTTTGAAAATTTTCTTTTCAATTTGGTAAGAAAAACAATCATACTGTCTCCTTATTAAGTATTAAAATATTTTATTTTTCTATATTTTCTATATTTTTATATTTTGTTTTATCTTTAAACTTAAATTTATTTTGAAATTCATCTTGCTTATTTAGTGTATTACTTTTAAGGCTCTCTGTTTTAAACTCATCTTTGGTTAATATTTTATATTTAGATTTCTGCTTTTGCTTTAAAGGTTGCAAATGCTTTTCGCTTTTATCTTTTATAGATACTTCCCATATATTTTTATAAGTGGTTAATTCATAATATTGAAATTGTTTATTAGGTAATTTTTTCTTAGCTGTCACTTTTGCTTCTAATTGATCAGTCACAGCAAAATAGCATTTATCACCTACGCATACATTATTGTTATCTACAACTTCTTTTAAGTCTTTGCCCCACAATATAAATTCTTTATCATTTTTATCCTTCATTTTTACATAAAAGCTTGGCTCATTATCTTCTTTAAAATCATATAATGCATCACCGAAACTTACCACTTCATGATAATTCATATATTTATCTTTTTCTTTATACACTTTAGGAGTTAAATTAATTTTAGTTTTTATTGTTGCAGTTGCTTCTACTTTTAAAGCATTGAGTTCTAGTGCAAATAATTTTCTTAAATCTTGCAAATCCTTTTTTCTTATATGTTGTCTTTTACCAAAATTATCTTTTACTTTTAATACAACATGGCAATGTGGATTATCTGTATCTTTGTGCATAGCTACTAGAAAACTATTATTAGGATACTTAGTTTTTAAAGTCTTTGTTAAAGCTTCTTTGATTTTTTCTACTGGTGCATTTTTATGATCTTTCATTGAAAATATGATATTGTGTGTTTCCTTTATTTGCTTTTTATTTTTACTTGTATCATATTCAAATTCATCATACGCTAAAAAATTTTCAATAGCTTCATTATTGTTATTATATATATTGCTATCTTGATCAAATAATTCCAACTTTTCTTTTCTTGAAATGTAATTTAAATGCCGTTTCAAGCTTTTTGCATCATAGCATGAACTGGCTATTTTAATCATAACTTCAGTATTTTTTTTACTATTAATATATGTTTTATGTAATGTGCGTTTTTTATAATTTTTAGGAAGTTTTGCAACTTTTTCTTTTTTAATAAATACTTTTTTAGCTCTTAATTCTTCATCTTCTAAATATATTTTTTTAGCCATTTAATCTCTTTGTTAAAGCCATATAGTCTGATACAATTTGCTTTATTGTTAGTTTAATTTCATTGTTTGTATCTTCTACAATTTTATTAAATTTTTGCATGTCAGGACTAAAGTTATCAAATCTTTTTTCATTTAAAACTTTTGCAATTTGATTTATATTTACACCTATTTTTTTAATTTCTACAATAGCTTTCATTAGTTCATTAAATTGATTTTTGCTAATATATTTTTCATCTTTTAAAGATGATAATATTAAATATTTAGCTTCTTTAGTTATTGAATTAAAGCCGTGTATTTTTCTAAAATTTTCTAATGTTTCATACTCATCTTTGCTTATGAAAATTCTAATCTCTTTATACTTGGTTTCCACATCTTTAATATTTTCATCTTTTAAAAATTTATAATTCTCCTTAATACATATTAGTATAAGCTCATGTATTACTTGAGTATATGAAACTCCTTTAGTTTCTTTTAACTTATCTAAATATTCAAGTGCATAATCTTTTAATCTAATTGTAGTTTTTTTAGAGCTCATTTTTTCCCACTAGCATATAAAATTAAAATATGGTTGACTATTATTTATTTTTTCAAGCATAGATACAAATTCTTCGGCAATTAACTTTGGGTGACTTAAAATATTTACATTTTTAGAAACGGTATCTATATCCATTGAATAACATTTTGAAGTATCCACTAGAGTTAAATGAACACCCAAATCTTGATGAAATTTAAATTCAAGTTTATTTAAATTATCACAATCTTTTGCATTATAAAAAAATTCGTTTTCGGTTACTCTAACTTTAAAACCATAACGATATTTATCATCGAATCTTGGTCTTATATTTTTTGTTACTAAATCTGCATGATAGTCTTTATAGTTCTTTTGTTCTTCTAAAAAATTATTTTTTATAGTTTCAATATCTAATAACTTAATATCTATTTTAGGAAAATAATTTGACATTATTTTATAAAGACTTTGTCTGATAATGCAACGAATTTCAAAGCGTTTGCTATGACTATATAATAATGGAATTAATTGCTCTGGATGATTTATGGTTTGCTGTGTATAATCATCATATCTAAAATGAAAAGAAAGGTTATGTAAAATACGACGTGTAATAGTTTTAAAATCAACATTATTTAATTTATTTATAAAATTTTCAAAATCTTCATGTTCAACTAATTTAGTAACACTTCCTAAAGTTAAAATATCATTCTTAATTTTATCCATATCTATTCCTTTCACGCTAATAACATATAAGAGCTAACAGCAGTTTTGACAATAGTATAAAAAAAGTGTATGGCACTTTTTGGATACTTTGTCTATCCTGCCTAACCTTATTTTATTCTAAAATTAATAATAACTTTTTTAAGTAAATAGAAATATTAAAATATTAAAATTATAAGATATAAATTAATTAATAAAAAGATTTTTTTATTAAAATAATAATTATTTTGTGATATAATAAATAAAATTATTCAAGGAGATATTATGTATTCAAAACAAGATCAAATTATTGCATCGTTAGAAGAAAAACTTAAAGATGCCAAGCAAAAGAAAAAAGATTTAGAAAATAAATTTTTTCTTGAATTAGGTAAGCAAGCAATGATGCTTTTAGAAAAAGAAAAAGAATTCTATTCTTTATTTGATGAGTTATGTAAAAAATATGATTTAAAAATAATAAATGATTTATCTATAAAGGAGAAAGAGCATGAAAGATAAATTTGAAAGCATTACAATAATATCAGTTGAAGATATGGATAAAAAAAGACAGGATATATTTTCAACTAATAAAGAATTTAAAGATAACGAAAAAAATGCATTGCTTCAATCTTTAGCTATGTTAGATGATATTATTAAAGCCAGTGCAAAAGAAAATTTAAAATTCCCCAACGAGTTTATAAAATTAAAAATAAAGCTCAATGGAAAAGAGCAAGAACTAAATACTCCTTTAGGCGTTGGGGCATTTAGTAAGGATTTAAACCACTTGATAAATTTATCAAATACGAATTTAAATAAAGAAGTTGCAGACAAAAATACAAACAAACAAGTATTTGAATTGTTAGAAAGATTTGGCGAAGGTGGTAAGTTTAAACAACCTGAAAAACAAGAAAATTTTAAAAATATATTTAATGATTTACGCTCAATAAATTTACACGATGAAGAATTAAATGGAGTTTATCAAGCTACTTTAGATTTTTTTGAAATGTTTAAAGATGGCAATGCAAAAGTTATTGATAATTCCAAACAAGCCATTTCGTTAAAAGAAGCACAGGCTACACAAAAACTTAAAGAAAACATTGTAGAAATTATAAAAGAAAATAAAGTTGCTAATGTAAAAGAGAGTCAAAAAGACATTTCAAAACCTATACATAGATAAAAGGAAAAAAGATGAATTATATTATTAATAAAGAAGCTGATTTTTATATAGAAAAATTAAAAAAACATCTACAAGATAATTGTTTTTTAGACACAAAAAAAGATAGTAAAAAAAATGTTTTTGATTTTTTCAAATGTGGTATTGATTATATGATTGATATTTTAGAATTAAATAGATTAGAACTTAATTATGAAGCTTATGGTTGTTCTATTAATGCAGAAAGTATTTTATGCTTTAATGAATTAGATAAGTGGAATGCTAAAATAGAATATGTAGCAGATAAATATAATAATATAGGTTTTTTTCTTTATATTTGTAAATTTGAATTAAAAGATTTTACATTAAATGAGTTAAAAAAACTAGATATAGATAATATTGTTAAACACGCAACAGAACACGCAACAGAATATGAATGTATAAAAAATAATAATATTTTTAAACTTGAATTAAATGATAAAATCACAAAAGAGAATTTAATAAATTGCATTATTTTTTATAGCAGAATTTATATTTTACTAAGAATTAAAAGCTCAGAAATTATTGAAAACATAATGTTTAAAAATACTAACATATCTAATAAAAACGATGTAATCAATTGGTAAAATGCAATGTTACTTTTTAAACAATAGAATATATAAATATAAGCATGGCAGTTAATAAAGCATATTTAACTTGTGATAAAACTCCATCTGGTGATGAAGTATATACACCTTTTTATGCAGTAGAACCATTACTAGAATTTATTCCTAAAAGCAAAACAATATGGTGTCCATTTGATAAGGAATGGTCAGCATTCGTTCAGCTTTTTACAAAAAATGGTAATAAGGTAATCTACTCTCACATTGATGATAGTAGGGGGGGGGATTTTTTTTATTATGAACCTAAAGAACATTACGATATTATTATTTCAAATCCACCGTATAGCAAAAAAGATAAAGTCTTGAAAAAGTGCTACGAGTTAAATAAACCATTTTGCTTATTAATGCCAATAAATGCATTGCAAGGTAAGGCTAGAGTAGATTTATTTTTAAAATATGGGTTAGAACTAATAGTTTTTGATTTAAGGATAGATTATCACACTAATAGAAATTTTGAAAAAACGACTAAGGGAAATCATTTTGGTAGTGCTTATTTTTGCCATAATGTATTAAAAGAAAAAATGATTTTTAAAAAAATTAATAAATACGAGAAAAGTTTAAAATAATATGGCAGTTTTTTGGCTGAAGTATCTGCCATATATTAATTATTATAGCCAAAAAATATTAATAAAATTAAAAACATAATAAAAAAATGTTATAGATATATTCTAAACTAAAATAATTTAAAATAAACTATTTTAAATTATAAATTAATATAAATTCCAGACAAGTATTAATAAAATTCAGACTAGTGCATAAGATTACGGACTAGTCTATTTTATAGAGCAGACTAGTGTCAGACAAGCGTTAAAAATACTTAAAATTCATTACTTTTTTTGCTATTTTTTAAATTTTAATAATTTTTATATGTAAAAAATATACAGACTAGTCAGACTAGTCTATTTTATAGAGCAGACTAGTGGTCAGACTAGTGTCAGACAAGTAACAGACAATTAAAGTATTTTAATTATCATCTAATAAATCTATATTTATATTTTCTATGTCAACATAATTTATGAAATTACCATCAGAATCAATATTAGCTAATTTACCGCCTTGTGTGCCTATTCTTTTTAACTTTAATACTTCTTTAACATATCTTGCAAGCTGTTTATCTGTAACCATAACTTCTAAATTATTTTTTAGTAATTCAATTATTTCTTTATATGTTTTACCACATTGTAATGCAATAATTATTACTTCTTTGATTTCATCAAATATTTTAAAACGCATTTCTTCGTTATATGTTTCTATTTCATTCTTTAAAGCTTGTTTTAATTTGGGTAATTTTTTCTTAATATCGCTTATGTTGGCTTTATGTAACGGTGTAAGTTTATTATTTTCTTCTTTCATATTTTTCCTTTTACAGATCCTTAATGCTTAACTCGTTTATATCTATATGCTTAATAAATTTTCCTTCATCATCAATATAAGCAAATTTTCCACCATTGCCTCCAAATCGTTTAATTTGTAAATATTCTTTTAAGTAATCAGAAATTTGTTTTGCTAAAAGATCATTATTTTTTATAACAATAGAAGTATCATATATTGATTTAAGTTTTACATTATTATCTTTCATATAAGCTCCTAATTTTCACTAACCTAATATCTTTTCTTAAAGACAAAATAAATAAAACTAAT
>NZ_JACGAR010000018.1:0-37284 GCF_020137585.1 Campylobacter sp. RM12654 | reverse complement strand
ATAGAATTTAGAATTAATTCTAAATTCTATTAGCTAAGCTTATTGCTTAGCTCTTTGTTTTTCCCAATCTTCCCAACTATGTGGAGTTGTGTCCTTTAAATCATATAAAGTTTGTGCTAAATCTTTATGCCCTACATGTTTATGACAATCGGTGCATTTCATCTCATCAGTACTACCTTTAAAGCTTAGATAAGTAAGATGGATTGGTAATGTGCTTTCATTGTCTTTTACGAAAGCATTTTCGTGGCATTTTAGACAAGAGCTATCAAAAGTATAATTTTTTCTAGCGTGTTCTCTATTTGCTAACCAATCTTTTTTAGTGGGGTCTTTTGTTAAAGTTGTAAAGCCTTCTGCTATTCCGTTTTTAGCTTTAGTCAATAAGTATTTTGCCAAATTGTCGTGTGGTAAATGACAATCAGCACAATTAACTACCACTCCTTTAGGATTTTTAGCCCCGTGTATATCATCATTAACATTTGTGATTGCTATAGGTCCATCCCAAGAATGGCAACTTCCACAAAACGGATATTTGCCTGTTACATGAACAATTTTTTCTCCTAAGAATACTAAAACAAGAGTTATGATTACTATCATACAAGTAAAAGCTATTTTATTTTTCATGTATTCTCCTTTATTTTACTTTTAAATTTTTTAAGATTTCTTGGCTATGGCATCTAGCACACATATTAACAGATGGTTTGTGAGTTTTATGACAATTATCGCAGTCTAATTTATCATAATGTGGGCTTTGATGAACATTGTTATTATGTCCGTAACCTGCAGTATATTCTGCTAATTTTGAATAATCCCCGTGGCATTTTATACAACTATTTAGCATAGCTGATGAATAATCTTTCTCTTGTGCTTCTAGGTGGCAATCATTACACTTAAGATTTAATTTTTTATGAATTCCTTTCACTTCATAGGCTTTTTCACTAAAATCTACATTTACTTTTCCTAACGAATCCTTTAATACATTTTCATTTGCAAATAAAAAACAGGCAAATAAGCATATAATGCTAATAAATCTCATTGCTAACCCCTTAATAAATTATAATTTTTTGCTAGAGTATTTCCAGCTCTTTTTCCATAAACTAAGCAATCTAAAACCGCATTAGAACCCAATCTATTGTATCCGTGTCTTCCGCCAGTAATTTCTCCACACGCATACAAACCTTGAATTAATTGCATATCATTATCATATACTTCACAATCTTTATTAGTTTTTACTCCACCCATACAATGATGAACTTTTGGTCCTGGTCTTGCAGCAAAAAATGGAGCTTGTTCTATTTTTATATACTTTCCTTTGTAATCTGAAAAATTGCGATTAAATTCTGGGTCTTTATAATCTTTATCTTTTGAAGCAAGTTCAACATATTCATTGTATCTTTTTAACTGCTCTAAGAAAGGCTCTTTATTGATATTATAATGAGCTATTAATTCATCCATTGTTTCAAATTGTTTTACAGCACCAACCAATAAGCCCCTATTTAAATCTTCTATATCAACCGTTTTAGTGCCATTTATATCCATAATTAAAACAGGTGGATTTAAACCTTTTTCATTCATAGCTAATATTGCATCGCTACCTTGTTTTCTATCAGTAATTTCATTTACAAATCTTTTTCCTGTTTTAGGATTTACCATCATTCCATAAGCATAAGCCCTAGTAATCCATCTATAAGCAAATCCAAAACCGCCTTCATCTTGACTTGTTACGTGCATACTTTGAATATATTGCATATCTATGAATTTAACATTATCATTTATTAGTTTTTGTGCTGTGTAGCCAGTAGCTCCTAAATGATTTGTGGTTAATACATCATCTCTTAAACTAGAGTCAAATATTTGTCTAAATTTTAAATCAGCTCCCCAACCACCAGTAGCTAAGATAATACCACCAAAGGTTCTATAATATTTAGTAATTCCACTTTCATTGTTTTTTTCTTCATATCCACGCTCAAAGTTAAATTGATATTTTTCTCTTACTTTAATTCCAACAACTTTATGATTTTTATCATATAAAATATCATCCATTATAACTCTTGTTAAAATCTTACCGCCTCTATTAAGAATTTGTTCTTGTAATGGTCTTGTGATATAACTACCTGCACCTGCTGAATGAGAGCGTGGAACGCTATGACCACCACTTCTGCTAACCCACTTAAAATTAACTCCATTATCTATAAGCCAATCAAGAGTTTTTACTCCATCATTTATCATAATATTTACTAATTCTAAATCATTTAAATTCTTACCACTTTTTAATGTATCTTGTATGTGTAGATTAATATCATCAACTATTCCATCTCTAGCTTGTAATTTTGAGCCAGCAACAGCCATTGAACCACCTGAATAAGCCGAGTTGCCACCTAAATAAGGCATTTTATCAATCATAACAACATTTTTAATACCATTATCCAAAAGACTTAGCATAGCTGCACTTCCTGCAAAACCACTTCCAATTACTATTGCATCATAATATTCATCCCATTTTATATCATCAATATCTATACTATTAGATAAAGCAATATTAGGCATTAAAATAGAGCCATACACTAAGCCAGAAAACTTTAAAAAGTCTCTTCTATCTTTAGTTTTCATAAAACCTCCTAATTAAAAAATAAGTTTAATAATAATTTTATTTTAAAATAAAATATACTTAGTAAATAATAAAAATTTTTTAATAATATTTTTAGTTTAATAATTATTATGAAGTAATAATAAGGATTTTTGATAAGTGATATTAATTTATTCTTATATAAATAAATTAATATAATTAAGGTTTTTGTAAAAAGAATTTGGTTAATGATTAACAATAATTTCAAATGGTAAAATTATGTCGCAAATCAAATTAAGGAGATAATTATGTCAGTAGCAGTAGTTTTCGGAAGTGCTATGGGAAATACAGAAGGCGCAGCAGAAAAAATTGCAGAAGCACTAGGTGCTGAATTATTAAATATCGCTGATGTTGATGCTGATAAACTAAATGGTTTTGATAAATTAGTTTGCGGAACTTCAACTTGGGGTAGTGGTGACTTACAAGATGATTGGGATTCATTTGATTTTAGTGGTCTAAAATTAGCTGGTAAAACAGTAGCTGTATTTGGTATGGGAGATAGCTCAAGCTATTCTGATACTTTCTGCGGCGGTATGGGTAAATTAGCTGCGGCATTAAAAGAAGCTGGTGCAAATTTAGTTGGAGCAGTTTCAACTGATGGTTATGATTTTGAAGATTCAGAAGCAGTAGTTGATGGTAAATTCGTTGGTCTTGCATTAGATAATGACAATCAAGAAGATTTAACAGACGAAAGAATTGCAAACTGGGTAGCACAAATTAAAGCTAACTTCTAATCACGAAATAGCAAGTTTTTTACTTGCTATTTTAAGGATACTTATGAAAAAGTTTTTATTATTATTTTTAGTGTTTTCAATTAATTTTTTATCTGCTGATTTAATTAAAGTAGCTATGAAAAATCAACCAAATAATATAAATCCAATTTATAATCCAAATGATGATTTAGTAAATTTATTATATTTAGGTTTGTTTTATAAAAATAATAATAAAGAATTAATTCCTGCACTAGCTAATTCATACAAAATAAGTAATGATAAATTAAGATACGAATTTGAATTAAAAAAAGGTCTTCATTTTATAAAAAATAATATAGATTTTGGAGAATTTACTTCAGAAGATGTAAAAACTACTTATGAAATAATTATAAATCACTTTTTTAATTCAAATTATAGTAGATTTTATAATAATATTTCTCAAATAAATATAATTGATAAATATAAAGTTGAATTTGTATTGAAGTATCCAGATAATGATTTTTTAAATTCTTTAACGCTAGGGATTATGTCAAAAAATGCTCTTATTAAATATGGTTTAAGTTGGTTTAATAGTGATGCTATTGGTCTTGGTACTTATAATTTAAAGCAATTTAACAACGAACAAATAGTTTTAGTAAAAAATCCTAATGCTATTTTTAAAGCACTTAATGATGGGGTAGTTTTTAAGTTTTATCAAAATGAAGTTCAAATAAAAAATGCTTTAAATAATGACATAATTGATGTTGGCTTGATTAATTATAAAAATATAAAAAATATTGATGATGATTTAGTATATAAGACTTTAGAATCAGATCACGCTATAGCGTTACAATTAAATAATAAAGTAATTTATGATAGAAAATTAAGATATGCAATTTCTTTAATTATTTGTAACAAATCTATTTTAAATCAATTGCCAAATTTTAGTATCAATAAACATATTTTAAATCTAAATAATAATGGTTGTGATAGAGCAGAAGCTAGAAAAATTATAAATGAATTAGGATTTTATAAAGATAAAAAGAGTATAGAATTAAATATTAATAAAGAAAGCACAGCAAATTATTATAAAAAATTAGATTTACCTTTAAAATTAGAAATTTATGTAGATAAAAACAATAAAGACTACTTAAGTATAGCCGAAAATCTTGCTATGCAATTAAAAGATTTTGGAATATTAACAGATGTATTACAAACCAACAATGATGATAATGAAGCTAGTAAGATTGTAGATATTGAAGTATATGATAGTATTAATTTTGCAACTATTTTAAATACAAATAAGATTAATAAAACTCAAGCAAAAAATACCATAAATCAAGTGCAAGAGAATTATTACAAAGAGTTTCAAGAACAGATTAAAATGAACCCTTCTTATGTATTTTTGGTAAATTACAATTATTTTTTAGCTTATAATAAAAAAATTAAAGGTATTGAAAATATGCCAATAGGATTTAATGGAAACGGATTATTTTCTCAAGTAATTAAGTGGTATAAATATGAATAATTTCATTATTAGCTTAAAAGATTTTTTTACATTTAGATTTTTAGCATTTTCTTTATTTCCATTAATTATAAGCTCAATTATATTTATTAGTTTATTAACACTTGCATTTAGTTATGTTGGTAGTTTAGATTTTAACGAAGAAGCTTTTAACTTTTTTTTAGGTGCGATGATACTACACGCCATACAAATATTTATTATGATAATTACTATTTCAGGTGGTGGTTTTTTAGCTTTATATTTATCTATATTTTTTGCTTTAGTTATTACTTCATTTTTAACTCCAATGATAGTTAGAGAAATCAATTTAAAGCATTATAATTACAATAAATTAGATGAAATAGGGTTAATTCAAATAACTTGGCTTTTGTTTAAAATCGTATTGAAATTCTTATTCTTTTTATTTTTTGTGCTTTTATTTCACATAATTCCTATATTAAATTTCATAGCATCATTTTTAATGTTTTGCTTAATGTTTTATTTATTTTTTAATTTTTTAATTTACGATGTGGCTAGTTGTGTTTTAAATAAAAATGATTTTTTAAGTTTTAAACCTTTTAAATTTAAATATATTTTTTGCGTATTTTTATTTTATTTGGCTTCAAATATTCCTTATGTTGGGTTTTTTCTACCTGTATTTTTTGTAATATTTCTAGCTCATTTATTATTTCAAAATGAATTAAGATTAAAACAGCCTTTAAATTGATTAAAAATAACTTTTATATTTTGATTTTTTTGTAGTATTTAATTTTATTTTTAAGGAGATTATTATGGTTTTAAACAATGAAATTATTTGTAATGTATGTAGTCTAAAAGCTAGCGAAGACGAGCACGCAGTATTTATTAGAGCTCATAAAAACAATAAGCCAGTAGATATTTGCACAAGTTGTATTCCGAGCGTAATTCACGGCTCTGGAATGGTTGTAAAAAGTGATGAAGAAATCATTAAAGATTTAGATTGATTTTAGGAATTTCATTTGAAATTCCTATGGTAATTGTATGTTATTTAGCATTTTAGAATTTTTACATAATTACTATGGCTTAATAATAACTATTTTTTACTTCATATTACTTGGTATATTCGTTTTATTTATAAAAAAGGCAGAAAAATTTATAAATGACAAAAATAAAGAAATTCAAACATTAAAAATAGATAAAGAAGATTACGAAGATACAAAAACTAATAAAAATATTTTGCTATACAAAAACTATAAATATGAAGAAGAATTATTAAAACTCAAAGATGAGTTAAAACGATTACAGACTTTAACAACTTCAGATATTAATAAAATAGCCATTGAAAAAGCACAAGAATTGATATTAGAAAAAGAAAAAGATTATGAATACAAATTAAAAGAATTAAATAGATATTATAAGCTAGAAAAAGATAAACTAATTCAGTCTTATGAATTAAAAATAAGTGAAGAAAAAAACGCACAAAATAAAATCAAATTAGAAAATATCAAAAAAGGCAAAAATTACGAATATCAAATAAAAATATACTATGAAAATATAGGTTATAAGGTTTTTCCAAATGGTTTTGTAAATGGTAAAAACGACAAAGGTATAGATTTAATAGCGTATAAAAATAGTGAAATAAGGCTAATTCAATGCAAGTGCTACACAAATCCACCAAAACAATATCTGCTTAGAAAATTTATAGGAGATTGTGAAGTTTTTATTAGAAACAATCCATCATTATGCGATAATAAAATAATTTATAAAGATTTTATAACAAGCTGTAATGATAAAGATTACGGAGTAGTGTGTTATTTAAGAGAATATCCAAATGAAATAAATTATCAAATCATTAACTATATAAATTAAAGCATTAAGACAATAAATAATAGATTAATAATTTTTTATTTGCTATAATTAACCTTATTTTTAAAGGTAGGATATGAATGAGTTTTTAATATATCTAACATATTTTTTAGATAATTTACATGGTTTAGCTAGTGGGATTATTAGTATTTTAATTCCTATACCATATGCAAGTTTTATTACTTACCCTATTGTTTTTACTCTTACTTTATTTATAGGATTAAAGCTCTATCCTAGATTTATAATAGCTTTATATATTTTATTTTTATATTTGGTTATAAGAATTGGGCTTATTGATAGAGATGCCGGTGGGTGGTTTGTAGTTTTACAACTATTGCTACCAATTGTATTTTCACTATTAATTTGGTGGTTTTATAAGTTAATAATGAAACAAAATCAAAAATTTATTAAAGGTATATTCTATTTTTTCTCATTTTTAATGATTGCCTTTCACGGAATATTATTAATAAGTCATTTTAATTTACAGCAAAGTCCAAAGCACGAAGTAATAGAACTTAAAAAACCAAATACCTTATTATTAAGCACAATTGAAAAAGAAAACTATACGATAGATGGTAAGTTTTTTAAAAGCGTAAAGTTAATAGTTGATAAAGAAGTGCAAATATATGAAAATTATAAAAAATATGAAAAACGCTTTGAAGAAGAAGCTTCAAAATTACCAACTAGACTTAGCAAAGATAAATTAATAAATTATGATATTTATGGTTATTATAAACCTTGTAGTTATGCAATAACAAATTTAAATAATTTGAGTTTAGAACTTAGCCCTAATCTTAATAGAATTTATGATTCTTTTACTAGGTTATTTATTGATAACTATTATCTTAGTTTAGACAATTATATAAGTGATTGCTCTAATGATGTTTATACAAATTATTTAAATAAATTAAAAGGAGAATTAAAATGAAAACAAGTTATAAAAATATTAGTAATTTTTATAATTAGTTTTATTAAATATAAAGGATAAATTTGAATATAGATAATTTAAAAGATTATAAAATAAAAAACGATTATTTATATAACTTAGAGCTTATTAGATTGTTTAATGAGATTTTTTCAATTTTTCTTACACTTATTTCATGTTATTTTGTAATAGATATTATCAATGAATTAAATAGTAAACCCGAAAAAACAATGACTGACATACGAAGAATTCAAAAAGGTTGGAGTGGTATTATTGATGGTATTTTTTTTGTTGCATTCTTTTTAAAACTTAGACAAATAAAAAGACTTAGATTTGTTAAAAATAATGATTTTTATATTAGCGTAGATAATGAAAAGATATATTTTGATACTTATGAGATAGATGAAGCAGGTGTTTTTGGTATAGCAAAGAGCTATAAGAAAGTAACTGCAACGATAAATAAAAGCGATATAGTTTTTAGATTACAAACCAAGCGACCTGCTTTAGCTTATTCGTATATATTCAATAAAGACGCTTATAACACTAAAGAAACAGAAAATCAAAGTTTAAATTATAGATTAGACTACCCTATAGCTAGAATAATTTTCTTTCCTATAATTATGTTTTTTGTAATATTGGATATTTTATCAAGCTATTTAATATTATTTTTACTAAATGGTAAAAGCTTAAAAACTTACACAATATATCAAACTAAAACCAAGCTAGTTTCATTGCCTTTTGTTGATGATTTATCAGTTTATTTTTTATACACAGAGTTTAGACAAAAGTATTCTGCAATTAGCAAAGGTGGATTTGAAATGGAATTTAGAGAAGAAGAAGCACAACCACTAGGCGAAAAATACATAGCAAAACAACAAAAGAAAATTGAAAAGATTTTAAGTGAAAAGTCTTGCAAATACAATTAAATAATTTTAATTTTTATATAAATTACCTTTAAAATATAATGTATTATAAAATAAATTCTAATTCAAATCACAAGAATTTGAATTAGATATTTTTGTCAATCAAGAGAATTAATATCGCTTATTTCGTGATGGATATATCTTTCATCGTTTTCTAAGGTATCAACGCTTTTAAACATTCTTTCCCAGCGGATATTATAATCATCATCCCAGCTTAGATAAACAAACCAAGGCTTACCTTCAATATATTTATAATCTACACTTCCCCAAAAGCGGCTATCATTTGAGTGGTCGCGATTATCACCCATCATAAAGTATTCATTGCTAGGCACCTTATAATAATACGCTTTAATATCACTTCTTAATTCACTAACATAAATTGGCTTCATTACAAACTCACCCTTAGCCATAAAGTATTCTATGACCTTATCAAAATCCACTCTTTCATCATAACGAATACCCTTTTTAGTATAAGGCTCTTTTATGTATAATTTGCCTTGTAAAATCACTTGTTTATTAGCAGGATAATTTGCTCTCATATATTCATCTCCTTCGTGCATTCTTACATAAAGGGTCTTATTTGCAAATATTATCTCATCATCTCCTAGAGCAACGCAGCGTTTAACATAATGTAGCTTTGTATTGTGCGGATACAAAAACACCACTATATCATCTCTTTTAGGCTTAGCATAGCTTAATAAATGCCCATCGCCTTTAAAATCAGGTAACACAGGAACTTCTAGGAATGGAATTCTAGGAGTTGGTATCCCGTAGGCGAATTTTTTTACAAATAAATGATCTCCTACTAAAAGTGTGTTTTTCATAGAGCCACTTGGTATTGTAAAAGCTTGAGCTACGAAAAATATAAAAACAAGAACAAATACAATAGTCCCTGTCCATGAATTCCAAAAATCAACTAATTTTTGCCATTTTGTTTTATTTTCTTGCATTTTCTTCCTTTTTTAATCTTGCTTCATATGTGTTTTGCATTAGTGCATAAATAGTCATAGGTCCTACTCCGCCAGGAACTGGAGTAATCATACTAGCTTTATTACTTGTCTTAAGATAATCTCCTGATAGTTTTTTGCCATCAATTTCTTTGCAAATCCCAACATCAATTAAAATAGCTCCATCTTTTATAAAATCATCATTTATTAGATGAATTACACCTGTAGCACTTATTAAAATATCAGCGTTTAAAGTATGCTCTTTTAAATCTTTTGTATATTTGTGGCATACGCTAACACTTGCACCTTCATTAATCATCATAGCGGCAAGTGGGCGACCTACTATGATACTATCATTTATTATGCAAATATTTTTGCCTTTTACACTGATACCATAATGCTTCATTAAAATATCAATTCCAAGCGGGGTGCAAGCATAAAAATGTGGTTTTAAATTCGCTAAAACTAAACCTAAATTAAGTGGAGTAAAACCATCTACATCTTTAATAGGATTTATAGCGTTTATGATATTGTCTTTATTGATATGATTTGGTAAAGGCAGTTGCACTAAGATAGCATCTATACTATCATCATCATTTAAATCTCTTATGATTTTTAATAATTCTTCTTCGCTAATACTACTATCTAGCTTATAATCTTTACTAATTATTCCTAATTCATTACAAGCTTTTAATTTACTTCTTACATAAACCCCACTAGCATAATCATCTCCTACTAAAATTACAGCTAAGCAAGGTTTGGTTTTTAGCTCATTAATTTTGAGTTTTAATTGTGCGTATAATTCTTTGCTTAATTTTTTTCCATCTAGTATCAATTTGTAACCTTTATAAAAATAAAGATTGTATTATAACCCTTAAAAACAACGGATTATAAAATGAAATCAAAATTAATATTATTAGTTTTTAGCGTATTTGTTTATGCTAATAGTGATTTTTTAAGCAAAGATGAATATCAATTAAGCTTGTATCAAAACCCAAGGGGAATTGGTTGTGATAAATGTCACGGGCTTGATGGAAGTGAGCAAATATTTGCTACTTATAAAGAAAATGGAAAAACCATTCAAGTAATAATCCCTAGTATTAAAAATATTAGTTATGAGAATTTTTATAAAGCCTTAGTTAGTAAAACAAGTTCAAAAAATATAATGCCAAATTATTATTTAACAAATGAAGAAATAAAAAATTTATACTTATATATCAAGAAAAAAGGAGAAAAAAATGACAAATAAAGAAGCTTTCGCACAAGCACAAACATTAATAGCAGGTGGGGTTAATTCTCCTGTAAGAGCGTTTAAAAGTGTAGGTAGTGAGCCTGTATTTATAAAAAAGGGCGATGGTGCTTATATAATTGATATTGAAGATAAAAAATACCTTGATTTAGTTCAAAGCTATGGGCCTTGCATTTTAGGGCACGCTGATATAAATGTAACAAACGCTATTATTAATGCAGCAAAAGATGGCACAAGTTATGGTGCTCCTACATTAGCTGAAAGCAAATTAGCACAAAAAGTTATATCGTTGTATCCTGCAATAGAGCAAATTAGATTTGTAAATAGTGGGACAGAAGCTACTATGAGTGCAATTCGCTTAGCAAGAGCTTATTCTAATCGTGATGGGCTTATAAAATTTGATGGTTGTTATCACGGACACGCTGATATGCTTTTAGTAAATGCAGGAAGTGGCTTGGCTACTTTTAATACTCCAAGCTCAAGTGGAGTTAGTAAAAACGCTGTAAAAGATACTTATACAGCTAAATACAATGATATAGAAAGCGTAAAAGAGCAAATTGCTATAGCAAAGAGTAATGGTAGTGAAATAGGTGTGATTATTATTGAACCAATTGCAGGAAATATGGGTTTTGTCCCTGCTAAAAAAGAGTTTTTAGAAGACCTTAGAAAGCTTTGCGATGAATTAAAAATCGTTTTGATTTTTGATGAAGTTATGAGTGGTTTTAGAGCTGCTTTAGGTGGGGCTTTAGAGATTTATAAAGTTGTGCCTGATATGGTTTGTTTTGGCAAGGTTATTGGTGGGGGACTTCCTGTTGGAGCTTACGCTGCAAAAAAAGAAATTATGCAACTTCTAAGCCCACTAGGCGGAGTATATCAAGCAGGAACGCTAAGCGGAAATCCACTTGCAATGGCAGCAGGTATTGCAAATCTTGAGCAATTAAACGATGATATTTATAAAAAATGTGATAAATGGGCAAAAAATGCAATTAATGCTATGCTAGATGAGAGTAAAAGTGCAGGAGTGCCTTTTGTAGCTAAAAATATAGGTTCAATGTTAGGATTTTTCTTTAATGAAAAATACCCATTAAATTACGATGACGCTAAGACAAGTGATACAGCTAAGTTCTCAAGATTTCATAAAATTATGCTAGAAAATGGAGTAAATCTTGCACCATCAACCTATGAAACTGCATTTATTTGCTCTAAGTTTGAAGATAAAGAATTTGAAATATTTATAAATGCGTTCAAAAAGGCTATTCGTGCATAACGAAGAAAATAAAAGAGCTAAAAAAGTAAAAAGTGTAATAGACGCTGCAAATCATCTAAGCTTAGGCATTAGCATTGTAGTTGCGGTGCTAATTGGCGTTGGTTTAGGAATTTTACTAGCTAAGATTTATAAGCCTTTATTTTTCGTAGGACTTGCGTTTGGAATAGCAGCTGCAATTTTAAATGTATATAAGGCTTATAAATTATTATTAAAAATCAACGAAGATGATAAGAAATAAAGTCTTTTTAACCTTGAATCAAGGTTAAAAAGGCCAAATAGTTTCAACTGCTTTTGTTCCCCAAGGTTTTTTAGTAGCTTTATCAATTTCGCCTTGAGTTGAATAAAGTATTTTAGCGTCTGCTATGTATTTACTCTCAATTGTGTTTTGACCTGTTATATCATAAGGTCTAATTACTCCAGAGATTTGGACGATTTGTTTTTCTCCGTTTATTAATAATTGTCTTTTTCCTTCAATAAAATAATTTCCATTAGCTAATACCTTTATTACCCTAGCACTAATTGTTGTTTGAAATTTTTCATTTCTACTAGCTTGACCGCTACCACTAAAATCTGAATTATTTTTTGTTTGAAAGCCAATATCTGCTGACTTATTAAGACTTGATAATAATCCTGCAAAAACTCCGGAATTTAAATTAGCATTAGAAGATTTATTCGTGCTTTTACTAGCTTTACTACTTTGGCTTGTATCTTCTTTAATAATTATTGTAACTATATCATTTACATTCATAGCTTTATTATCGCTAAAAAGTGGATTAGAGCCTTTTCCAAAAAGTGAGCCTGGACTTCCTAAATTATTATCAGCCTTAGGTTCAATTTGCTCTACATATGTTGGAGCTTTCATATCCATTTGCGGATCAGCCAAACCACAACCTGAAATTAACAAAGAGAAAACAAAATATTTTATATAACTTTTTTTCATATTTTCTTCCTTATTTATTAATATTTTAGGCATATACTCTAGCGAAATTTAATCAATGAAGGAGTAGCAATGAATGCGATTTACTTTCAAAAACAAAGCAGGGAAAGTTTAGATAATCTTGCTATAAAATTATCAAAAAAATATTCAAATATTGTTGTTTTCCAAGCACTTGCTTGTGAAGACGGGGTGTGTGGTTTAAATAAATTATCAAAAGAGCATAATATAAAAACTGAATACTTATATGATAGTGCAACAGGCGTTAAAGAGTATTTGAAAAATGAAAATACTTTTTATAAAAACATAATCATTAAAGTTAATGAATTAAAAGCTAAATATGATTTTGTATTAGTTGCTAGTTTTGGAGTTTTTGGTGGTCTTGATACTTTTTGGATAAATCTAAAACTAAGTAAAGAGCTTAATTTAAATTATGTAATTGATAATGATTTAACCAAATTTGAGTTTGCTAAAATTCATCATAAATACACAAGTTTATATAATGAAAATACAAGCTTAGATGAGTTATTAAATCTTAAAAAACCTGATTATATAAGCCCAATGGCATTTGAAGTTATGCTAGAGAGCAAGGCTAAAGAAAATATTAAAACCATAGTTTTACCAGAAGGAAATGATGAGCGTATTTTAAAGGCTGCTAGTATTTTATTAGAAGGTAAAGCTGTTAAATTAATTATCTTAGGAAACAATAAAGAAATAGCACAAAAAGCTAGTGATTTAGGTATAGATTTAGATGATGTTAAGACTTATAATCCAGGTAATTCATCATTAGATGATGAATGTGCAAATGCACTTTATGAAGCTAGAAAATCAAAGGGAATGAGCCTTGAGCAAGCAAAAGAACTTATAAAAGATAGAAATTATTTTGGAACTTTATTAGTTCATTTAGGCTACGCTGATGCTATGGTTAGCGGGGCTGCATGTTCAACTGCTGATACAATTCGCCCAGCTCTTCAAATAGTTAAAACTAAACCAGGTGTTAAGAGTGTAAGTGGTGGATTTTTTATGTGTTTAAGTGATAAGGTTTGGTATTTTGCTGATTGTGCGGTAAATCCTAATCCAACTCCTGAAAATCTAGCCGAAATTGCAAGTGTTAGTGCAGCTACTTATAAGGCTTTTGGTTTTGAGCCAAGAGTTGCAATGCTATCTTATTCAACTGCAAATAGCGGTAGTGGAGTAAGCGTTGATTTAGTAAAACAAGCGTGCGAATTAGCAAAATCTTATGAGGGATTAAATTATGATGGTCCTATACAATTTGACGCAGCAGTAGATATTGCAACAGCAAGTAAAAAAATGCCTGATAGCAAAGTAGCAGGAAAGGCAAATGTATTTGTATTCCCTGATTTAAATGCAGGAAATATAGCTTATAAAGCAGTGCAAAGAAGTTCAGGGGCTATTGCGGTTGGTCCTGTTTTGCAAGGTTTAAACAAACCTATTAATGATTTAAGTAGGGGTTGTTTGGTTGAAGATATTGTAAATACATGCTTAATTAGTGCAATTCAAGCACAATAAATTATAAAAAAGGAAAAATTATGAAAAAAATATTAGTTTTAAATGCAGGTTCAAGCTCACTGAAATTCCAATTATTTTTTAATGAAGATAGTGTTGCGAGTGGTTTGGTTGAGCAAATTGGAGAAAGCAATTCAAGAGCAAAAATTAAATTTGATGGCAAGGAATTAGAACATTTAGGTGGCATAAATAATCACGAAGATGGCTTAAAAGTAGTTCGTGATTTATTTGCTAAAAGCGGACTTTTAACTGATTTTAATGAATTAGCAGCAGTAGGTCATCGTGTGGTGCATGGTGGGGATAAATTTATTAAAGCAACATTAGTTGATGATAAATGTTTAAAAGCTTTAGATGAATTAGTAAAATTAGCACCTTTACATAATCCTGCAAATATTTCAGGAATTAAAACAATTATAAATCTTGCTCCAAGTGTTAAAAATATAGCAGTATTTGATACAGCATTTCATCAAACAATGCCAGAAATCGCATATCGCTATGCAATAGCTAATAAATATTATGAAGAAGATGGCGTTAGAAGATATGGCTTTCACGGAACATCTCATGAATTTGTAACTCGTGAAGCAGAAAAATTCTTAGGTATTAAAAACATAGATGCAATTACAGCTCACTTAGGAAATGGTGCAAGTATTAGTGCTATTAAAGATGGTAAATGCGTTGATACTTCAATGGGTCTTACTCCACTTGAAGGATTAATGATGGGAACTAGATGTGGGGATATTGATGCTGGAGCTTTATTTTATTTAGCATATAATAAAGGTTTAAGCATTGCTGAACTTGATAAAATTTGCAATAAACAAAGTGGTTTATTAGGAATTTGTGGTGCAAATGATATGCGTGAAATTGAAGAAAAAATGCAAAATGGTGATGAGAAAGCAAAATTAGCATTTGATATGTTTTGCTATAGAATTGCAAAATACATAGGCTCATACCTTGCAGTAACTCCTGCTAAGGCTCTAATTTTTACAGCAGGTATTGGTGAAAATGATGATTTAATGAGAGCTGCGGTTTGTAAGCAACTTGCACATCTTGGCTTTAGCATTGATGAAGAAAAAAATGCTAAGCGTGAAAAAGTAGCTAGAAATATAGCAAAAGCTGATTCAAAATACCCAATTTTAGTTATTCCAACTAACGAAGAATTATCAATAGTAAAACAAACAATGGAACTTATTTAATCCTATTGATTTAAATTCTTGTAAAACTATAAATAATTAAACATTATTTGTAGTTTTACTGCCATTATATCTTCTTAATTGTATTTTATTTTATATGTTGGGATTACATAACCATACCCATCTATATAATATTCTCTCTTCTTTTTCCTTAGTATATGAGTTATATAACATTACTTGCATTTCATCTCCATCTATAAATTGAAATGAATTTTTATCAAAAAATCTTTTTTCAAAAAATACTAGATTATTGTTAAATTCATTAACTTCTTTTAATTCTAAATTATCTAGAGTTTTAAGAGATTTAACTTCATCAATGCTATTATAATTTTGCACTTCATATATTTTTGCATTACTTAATTTAAAATAATTTACAATTGCTCTTTTATATTTTTCTTCTTTTTCCAAATTACATTTATATCCGCTTTTAGAATAATCATATTTATAATTTGTATACTCATTTTTAAAATCCCAAAATACTAAATAGCCCTCTACTTCTAATTGCCTTTCAAGAGAGCAAAGCTCTTTTTTGGTTTTAAGAAATTTATCATAAGTTGAACTAAAGTATTTACTATAGATATTGTATGAATACTGAACAAGCATTAAAAAAGCGAAAATAGCAATGATAAAAAACGCTAAACTCAAACCAACAAATAAAGATTTTTTATTAATTCTTTAATAAAAGAAAACATTTAACACCTCATATTTTTAATATAATCTTGTATTCTAATTTAAATCCTTTAAGGAATTTAAATTAGATTAATTATTTTTTATTGATTATATTTTTTATAATTGTTTCCAATTTATCATTATTAAATTGTTTTTCAAAAGTAACATTTATACCTTTAAAAAGATTTTCTGCGTTAGTAATTTTCGCATTTTCATCACTTCTTAGATTGATTTTGCTATCTACGCCTTTACTTTCAAGCACAAAATAATGGATATTTTCTTTATCATCTTTTAATACATAAGCAAAATCAGGCGAATAACTAAATCCACCCACTACAGGGATTTTTAATGAGTTTTTAGGTATTTTCATAAAGACTTGTATGCTTTTTATATCTTCTTTTATTATCTCTTGCTCAATTTTACTATCATAAAAAATCTGCTCGTATAAAAAGGTATTATTTGCTAATTCATCTCCACCTAAAACACCTATATCACTAGCATTTATTTCATTTAATATTTCACCTTTTTCATTAGTGATTTTGGTAGGATGAATGTGGTGTGAAAACTCTTCGTAAGATATGCTAAAAAGCCTATTAGAATTACTTAAAAGATAAAAATTAAATTCCTTACAAATAGCATTCAAACTAGGCTCATTTAAATAATCATTTATGTTAAATAAACCATCTTTCATTAACTCATAAAAGGCTTTATGTAAAGTGTTTAGATTAAGACCTAATTTTGTGCTAAGTCCTAGCAAAAACTCTCCATAATTTAGAGTTTTTATATTTATTTTATTATTTAAAATATCTTTTTGGCTTTTTAATTGATTATTATTTACGCTTAATTGTGTAATTTTTATATAACTTGAATTATCTTTTGCTTTAAATTCTTTTAAAAACTCTTTAAAATTAGCTAAAAACACATTTTCAATGGCATCGTATTTTAAAAATACTTTTTTGTTTATTTCTTCCCATAAAGCCTTGATTTGTGGATATAAATTAGTTTTGATTTTTACTTTATTTTCTAATTCATTAGAGTTTTTAATCTTGCCTTTTTTAATGTTATTTTTGCTAAATGCTTTTGGATATTTTGCTTTTAAAATATCTACATTTATTATCTTACTTCGCTTGTTTATAGCACCGCATTCTAAAAGCTCATCATAAATCAAATCTTCATCTAAATCATATTCACTTAAAATTATTTTATAAATTTTCTCATCTAATAAATCATCTATTTTTATATCAAAACACTCATCACATATCTTAATTTCATTTATAAGTTTTTGAGTAAAATCACTCTCACTAGCATCTACGAAATAATTTAAATAATATTCTTTATTAGTAATTCTATTGCCGTATTCATCAACAGGAAGCCTAAGCCCACGCCCAACTTCTTGAAGCTTACTTATCTCACTTCCGCTACTTCTAAGTTTGCAAATATTAAATACATTTGGATTATCCCAACCTTCTTTAAGTGTCCATTTTGAAAATATAAATCTTCTAGTATTATTAAGACTAAGTAGGCTCATTTTATCGTGCAAAATCTCATTTATTTCTTGCTCTATTTTATCATCTTTATCACTATTATCTTTTGAAAAATAACCGCCGTGAGTAAGGCTAATATCGTTTAAAGATTTTTGTAAATATTCTTTATAAAATCCTGTGCTAAGCTTTAATTCTTCTTCAAGTTTGCTTTTTAATGCCTTTTCAAAATATTCTTTTAGCCTTGCGTTTTCTCCACGATAAGAATTTATATCATCTATAAAAAATAAGCTTAAAGGCTTTAATTTTATCTTTTGATTTAAAAACTCTCGCTCTAACTTAAAATGCTCATCTAAACAAGCATTTATCATTTGCTTAGCTAAATCATCATTAAAGCTAAAAGGATTAAATTTGTTATCTTTAATTAGCTCTACGCCATTTGATAAAAGCACTTTTTGCTTGTTTAAATCTTGCACGAAAATATCTAAAAAATCATAAAAACAAGCGAAATTTTGCCCCTTGCTAAGTCTAAACTCACGCTTTTTATCATCACAAAAAATAGCTTCATTATCTACTATATCTTGAAGTTTAATATAAGCTTTATTTCCTATTTCAAATTCTTGCACGAAAGTTTTTACACCTTTAACCAAATTATCATTAAAGGCTTTAAGTGGGGTTAGGTTATAAAGCAGGTTTGAGTTTTCTTTAAAAGTCGCTCCATATCTTAATATAAATTGTGGTTTTAGTTTTAAAACATTCTCCCAAGTTTTACTTGCTTTATCAAATTTATGTGGCTCATCAACGATTAAAATACTTTGAGTATCTGCTAATGCAGGAAGTATGCTAAAAAATCTATCAAAAAGATTGCTTTCAAATTCTTTTTTAAAAGTTTCTGAATTAAGCATTCCTGCATTTATTAAAAGCACTCTTATAGAAGCTTTATCATCGTGATTGCAAAAATCTTTTATGCTTTGTGGCATTTGCTCTTTTTTACTTGATTTTTCGCTTTTTACTTCGTAAAAACTTAAGCTTTTTTTAAACTCATCTATAAAATGTTGGCGTGATAGCTCAAAAAAACTTTTAGTCCCTGATTTAATAGCTAAAGTTGGCACAAGCACTATAAAGCTATCATATCCATAAGCTTCATTTAGCATAAACATAGTTTTTGTGTAAGTGTAGGTTTTACCTGTGCCTGTTTGCATACAAATATCATAAGTGTTATCATTTATAAAGTTTTGATTTTTTATACCATTAAACTCTTGAATTTCTTTAACATTTGCCTTTATATCATTACTTGAAAATATTTTTAAAACACTTTGAATAGCTATATTTTGATATTCTAAATCATTAGTATAATTAAAGCTACCCATCTTAAAATCTCACTTGTAATTTAATGCCTAATTTAATTAAAGCTTCTTTTAAACTCTTATGTTCGCTACTTGTAAAACTGGCATTGTATAAAATAACTCTTTCGCAAATTAGCTCACTATCTTGTAATTTTTGCATTAGGGTTTTGATATTTTCGCTTTTAAAATGTGGGAAAACTAAGTAAAGCAATTTATTACAATAATAAGCCTTATAATCGTTTATATTTATTATTTTAAATTCCATATCTAAAGCTATACCATCGGCTAGTTTATAGCTAGTTAGAATTTCATTTGTTTTATCGTTATTAAATGGTGCAAAAAGATTATCGCCTAAGCTTAAATCTAGTTTTTCTATTTTTTCTAGTTCTAATTCATCTTTATATACTATCTTAAATTCACTAAAGTCTAAATTAGTAGCGTTTGGATAATCTTGTTTGATTTTTTTCGCAGCTCTTATTAATCTTTCTTTGGTAATTGCATAAATTGTTGGCTTACAATTAAGTTCATTTTTTACAAAATCATAAGCAATTTTACTCTTTTTCTCATCTATTGGCTCATCAAGTTGAACTAAAATAAACTTTCTATTTCCACCATCTTCGGCATTTAATTGCATAATAGCGTGCCCTGTTGTCCCACTTCCTGCAAAAAAGTCTAGGACAATATCATCTTTATCGGTTGAAATTTGTAATATTCTTTTTAATAATTTAGTTCCTTTTGGATCGTTAAAAATACCTTTACCAAGCAAAGAAGATAATTCTTCATTATTGCTATGTGTATGCCCCACTTCATCATAACTCCACACACTACCACAAGAAATTCCTTGTCTAACTTCAGTAATATAAGTTTTTTTATCTATTCCACCTTTTGAATTAAAATACAGTTCGTTATCATAAAATAGCTGTAATAACTTATCTTTAGAATATCTAGGGTATCTACCTATCGGAGCTTGCCAAGTTATTCCATTTGGAAAAGTTATACTATATTTACCCAGCTCACTTCCACTTCTTGCATGAATTGGTGTTGGTTTCCAAGCACCTTTAGGATCATTATCTCTATTTTTATATGCAGAATTTTGTTTCTCGCTTCTTGGTAATAAATTTAATTTATTATTAATCCTATTCTTAAAATAGCAAAAAATATGTTCGTGTTGATAAGACATATCTGTATCATTAGAAGTTGTGTATTTGTTATTCCAAATAAAATCAGCTACGAAATTCTCTTCACCAAAAATCTCATCACACAAGAGCTTTAATTGAGCTGCTTCATTATCATCAATTGAGATAAATATCACTCCATCATCTTTTAAAAGCTTTCTAGCTAAAAATAGCCTTGGATACATAAAGGTAAGCCACGCTGAATGTGAGCTTGATTTTTTAGTGCTAAACTCTAGCACTCTTTTAGCTTCATCTTCACTCATTCCAGCGTTTATTAAATCATCTAGCTTATAAGCTCTAGTATCATTATAGACAAAATCCTTATTAGAGGTATTGTAAGGTGGGTCTATATAAATCATTTTGATTTTTTTATAATAGCTATTTTGTAAGTGTTTTAAGACTTCTAAATTATCGCCTTTTATGAGTAGATTTTGTTTTAGATTTTCATTAAATGTGCCGTTTTGTTTAAGGTAGCTTGATGGTTTTAGATTTGCTAGATATTTTGCGTGTTTTTTGCCTAAAAAATTTAAACTATAACTCTCATTTGTAAAATCCCCCCCCCGTTAGCAACTATTTCGCTTTGGAATTTTTCTAAATTAAATTTTCCATCTTTATCAAAACATTCAGCAAAATGTTCTTTTAATATATCTAATTTGTTTTTGCAGTCCTTATGTAAAAGTTCCATTTTCTCTCCTTTTTTCGTGGAATTTAAAATAGGAATTTCATAAAGAAATTCCTAAAATTATTTTTTATTAAACTCTTTATATAATTTTATTAGATTTGTAGTTGAGCTATCGTGCTCGTAACTCACATCACTTCTTAGCTCTTCAAGTATTGTTTTTGCTAAAGTTTTGCCTAATTCAACGCCAAATTGGTCAAAACTATTTATCCCCCAAATCACACCTTGAACGAATATTTTATGCTCATATAATGCAATTAGGCTACCTAGATTTCTAGGACTTATTCTTTCTAATAAAATCGTATTGCTAGGGCGATTTCCCGAAAATTCTTTATGTGGGATTAGCTTTTCTATCTCACTTTCACTTAAATTACTTTTACTAAGTTCAGCTCTTACTTCATCCTTGTTTTTGCCTTTCATAAAGGCTTCAGCTTGAGCGAATACATTGCTAATTAAAATTTCGTGGTGTTCTGGCATATCGTGTGGTTTTTCAAGACTTACTATTAAATCAATCGGGCTTATATGAGTTCCTTGATGAAGTAGTTGAAAAAATGCGTGTTGAGCGTTAATTCCTGTTTCACCCCAAATGATTGGAGAAGTTTCGTAATTAATTAATTCCCCATTTTTACTAACTTGTTTTCCATTACTTTCCATATCAAGTTGTTGAATAAATCTTGGAAAATGCTTTAAATATTCATCATAAGGTGCGATTATATGTGAGCCACCACCATAAAAATTAATATACCAAATACCTATTAAAGCTAAAATTACAGGCAAGTTTTTAGAATATTCAGCCGAGCTAAAATGCGAATCCATTAAATACGCGCCTTCTAGCATTTGCCAAAAATGTTCTTTTCCTAAATAAATCATAATAGGAAGACCAATTGCAGACCACAAACTATAACGCCCACCGACCCAGTTCCAAAACTCAAACATATTATTACTATCTATTCCAAATTCTTCAACAGCCTTTTTATTAGTTGAAACTGCTACGAAATGTTTAGCTACAAAGCGTTTATTAACTGCGTGATTTAAAAACCACTCTCTAGCAGTTAAGGCATTTGTTAGGGTTTCTTGAGTTACGAATGTTTTTGACGCTATTATAAAAAGTGTAGTTTCTGGATGAACGCTATCTAATACATTTTGTAATTTTGAGCCATCTACATTTGATACAAAGTGCATTTTTAGTCTTGGGTGTGCGTATTTTTTCAAAGCATCACAAGCCATCAATGGTCCTAAATCAGAGCCACCAATTCCTATATTTACAATATCAGTTATTACTTGATTTGTATAGCCTAGCCACTCTCCTGATCTTATTGCGTGAGAGAATTTCTCCATTTTGTTTAGCACTGCATTTACATCATCCATTATGTTTTCATTATCTACATAAATAGGTGTATTTATACGATTTCTAAGAGCAATATGTAAAGCTGCTCTATTTTCTGTGGTATTAATCTTTTTACCACTAAACATATCTTTAATGTTTTGTTCTAAATTAGCTTCTTTTGCAAGATTAATAAGATTGCTTAAAATCTCTTCATCTATTCTATTTTTAGAATAATCAACCTTAATCCCACCAACTTCTAAAAAGTATTTATTCGCTCTATTATTATCATTAGCAAATAATTCTTTCATATGAGTATCTTTTGATTTGTTGTATAAAGACCATAATTTTTCATAGCTTTTTAATTTGCTTAACATTATTTATCCTTTAAATGATTTTGCAGTGCCACACTAGCGCCGTTTATACCTGGAAATTTTGATAAAACCACAAATACAGGAATTGCTGCTAAATAACTATCAAATCTACCTTTATTCTCAAATCTTGCTCTAAATGATGAGTGTTTAAAATACTCTAATATCTTAGGAATTATTCCACCACAAATATAAACACCGCCCCTAGCACCTAGAGTTAATGCTAGATTTGAAGCAATTGTTCCTAGCATTGCACAAAATATATCAAGACTTAATCTACATAAAGCTGATTTTTCGCTTAATGCTAGTTCGCTAATTTTACTAGCGTCTAAAGTATCATTTATACCTTCTTTATGTGCTAAAGCTTCATATATTAGCTCAAGTCCCATTCCGCTAAGCAATCTTTCAGCCGATACATGCCCGAATTTGTTTTTTGCATAATGCCAAATCATTGATTCAATCTCATCAAAAGGTGCAAAGCTAACATGTCCGCCTTCACCTGATAGTGCAATATAGCCATTTTTACTAGGGATTAATCCACTAACTCCAAGTCCTGTTCCAGGCCCTAAAACAGCTTTTACGCAATTTTCTTCAGCTTCTCTTCCACCAATTTGAACCAATTCATCACTATTTAATTTTGTAATAGCAAGTGCTTGAGCGGTAAAATCATTTAGAATTAATAAAGTATCAAATCCTAATGCAAGTCTTGTGGTATTGATTGAAAAAGCCCAATGATTATTAGTCATTTGTATAAAATCACTTGTAACAGGATTTGCCATTGCAAAAGCAGCGTGTTTTACATTTACATTTTTATCTTTTAAATATGCTCTTACAGCATCTATTATAGTATCGTAGTCTTTGCATTGTAAGACTTCTATTTTATCTATATTTCCTGATTTAAATTCTAATGCAAATCTAGCATTAGTTCCACCAATATCTGCTAATAATCTTGGATATTCATTTTGCGTAATAGACATCTAAATTTCCTTTTGAATTAATTACATAACTTATTGGATATTTTTTATTTTTTTCTTTACAAGCTAATAAAAACACTTGATATTTCTCGTCTCCACTGATATTTAAAAATATTCTTTTAGCTTTTAATATGCTTTCTAAACTAAGGCTAATTCTATCGTAATTAGGAGTTTTTACTATGTGATAAGCTTGGTTTTCATCACTTAATAATTCATCTAAATTAGAAGCCGTTGGAAAGATTGATGCAGTATGAGCATCAGCTCCCATACCTAAAATCAAAATATCAGGAGTTTGATAAATATTATTAGCGTGGTTTTTTAAAGCTTCATAATCATTAATTAATTCATCTTTAATACAAGTAATTAAATTAGCCTTACTAGCGTCATTTTGTAATAGATTTTGCTTTACTAGATTTGTATTACTATCTTCGTGATTTGTAGGTAAAATCCTTTCATCTACTAAAAATACATTTACTTTAGTCCAGTCAAGTTTTTCTTTACTTAATTTAATAAATAAATCTTTAGGACTTTTACCACCTGATACATAAAAATTTACGCTACCTTTACTATTAATACATTCATTTAATGAAAATACTAATTCTTTATATAAAGCGATTTCGCTTATGTTTTTGTCATTGAATGTAAATAATCTCATCTTAGTCCTTAAAAATAATTTCATTTGTGTAGGCTTTGTATTTATGCATTGTAAAATCATCATTATCAATTACATCTTGCACCCATTTCCAAGCACTCTCTAGCTCATCTTTTTCATTAAATGAGCTTAAATCTTTATTAATTACATTTAAAAGTAATCTTTCATAAGGTGGCATTTTTTCAATATCACAAATTCCTATTTCAAATTCTTTAAACTCTTCGGCTATTTTTAAAAGGAATTTGATTTTAGGTTTTGGTTGGATTTCTATATACATTTTTCCACCATTTTTAAAGCCAATATCAAAATATACTTTATTTTCAGCCATTCTTTTGCCTGTTACAAGTTTTATTAAAACGCCTTTGTAGTTTTCTTGATTTGAACTAGTTTTAATTGATACGAAAGTTTCTGTCCTACTATCTTTAGCCACATTTAATTCGTCTAAATAACTTAAGCTATCTTCATTAGCTTCATATTGAGCTTTAATTACATTTTTAAAATCAATTTTTTCAAGTGAGTTAAAAAACTCAAGCTTAGCTTTTCTAATATTAGTTGAATTAATATCAATCATAAATAAAGCTAACATTTGTAACATATGATTTTGTAACATATCTCTTAAAGCACCGCAACTATCATAAAACTCTCCACGACTTTCAACACCTAAACGCTCTAAAACATATAAATTAATGCTTTTTACATAGTCTTTATTAAGCAGTGCATTAAAATGTGGATTTTGTTTTCTAAACTCAAATAATTCTTTAACCATACTTTTACCAAGATAATGATCAATTCTATAAATTTGTTCTTCTTTATAATATTTTGCTACGCTTTCATTGATTGCTCTGCATTCATTTAAGCTCATTCCTAAAGGTTTTTCAAGAACTATTCTAACATTGTCTTTATTCATATTTAATTCGCTTAAATTCTTACAGCAAGTGATGAAAAATTCAGGCGAAATTGAAAAATATATAATAGTATCTTTACCATCTCTTAAATTGTTTTTAAGTTTTTTAAAATCTTCAAGATTATTAATATCTACGCTCTCATAAGATATTTTTTCTAAAAAATCGTTCCATTTTGTAGTATCTTTTAAATGGATTTTTGATTTATCGTTTAATTTTTGCTTAAATTCTTCTAAGCTAAGCTTGCTTCTACCTGTAGCAAGTATTTTAAAATCTTCGTGAAGCAAGTCATTTAAAAAGGCTTCATAAAGTGAAGGAAAAAGTTTTCTAAGAGCTAAATCTCCAGTAGCTCCGAATAATAAAAAATCAAAATTAGTTTTCATAAATAATCCCTAAGTAAAAATAATTTTTTAAATCTTACTAAAAAGGATTTAACATTAATAACATTTATTTATTTATAATAAATCAAATATTTTAAATGAAAGAAGCTTATTTATGACAAATAAAAAATTATTAGAAATCACTGAAAAGATTATAAAAAGAAGTGAAAAAACTAGAAAAGATTATCTTAATTTAATAGATAATGCTAATGAAAAAATCAATCGCTCAAAGCTAGGTTGTGCTAATTTAGCTCACGCTTATGCAGCAATTCCTGAAAGCGTAAGAGAAAAATTAAATAATTCAAATAGCACTCATTTAGCTATTATTTCAAGCTATAACGATGTTTTATCAGCTCACGAACCTTACAAGGATTATCCTTTAAAATTAAAGCAATCTTGTATAAAAGAAGGTGTAAGTGTTCAAGTTGCAAGCTGCACTCCTTCAATGTGTGATGGTATTACTCAAGGCTATGATGGTATGCAACTTAGCCTTTATTCTCGTGATGTAATAGCTATGAGCACAGCGATTGGATTATCTCATAATATTTTTGATGGGGCGTTTTATCTTGGAGTGTGTGATAAGATAGTTCCTGGGCTTTTAATGGGAGCGTTAAGATTTGGGCAATTACCTGCTATGTTTATTCCAAGTGGTCCTATGCCAACAGGACTTAGTAATTCTGATAAAAGTATTGCTAGAGAAAAATATGCTCAAGGACTTATTTCTAAGCAAGATTTATTAAATACTGAAATGAAAATGTATCATAGTTCAGGCACTTGCACCTTTTATGGAACTGCTAATTCAAATCAAGTTATGATTGAATTATTAGGTCTTCATATGCCAAATTCTGCTTTTATTAATCCAAATACAAAGCTAAGAGAAAAAATAATTGATTTTAGTGCTAGACATTTTGCAAAAGGTGTAAAAGATAAAAGTATTTTACCAATAGGCAAAATGATAGATGAAAAAAGTATAGTAAATGCAATAGTAGGGCTTATGGCAACAGGTGGCTCAACCAATCATACTTTACACTTAATTGCAATTGCAAAGGCTGCGGGAATTATTATTAATTGGGACGATTTTAATGATATTTCAAATATTACTCCACTTTTAGCTAAGGTTTATCCTAATGGTAAGGCTGATATAAATGATTTTTATGAAGCGGGTGGATTGTCGTTTGTAATTAATGAATTATTAAATAATGGTGCATTACATGATGATGTAAATACTATAGCAGGATTTGGGCTTAGTAATTATACGAAAGATCCTATCTTAAAAGATGATGAAATTACTTATGAAAAATGCCTTGAAAATAGCAGAAATGCTGAAATAATCACGACTTATGATAAGCCATTTAGCACTACAGGTGGGCTAAAAGTTTTAAGTGGAAATATTGGTCGTTCGGTAATTAAAGTAAGTGCTGTAAGCGATGATAATTTATATATTAAACAAAGAGCAATTGTATTTAATGACCAACTTGAATTAATGGCAGCTTACGAAAAAGGTGAATTAAATAAAAACTTCATAGCAGTTGTAAAATATCAAGGCCCTAAGGCAAATGGTATGCCAGAACTTCATAAACTAATACCACCTTTAGGAGTATTAATGTCTAAAGGATACAAAGTTGCATTAATTACTGATGGAAGAATGAGTGGAGCAAGTGGCAAAGTGCCTGCTGCAATTCATACAAGTCCTGAAGCATTACTTGATGGAAATATTGCTAAGATTAAAGATGGGGATTTAATAGAATTTGATGCAATCAATGGCACTTTAAATGTATTAGAAGATGATTTTTTAACTAGAAATATAAATCATATTGATTTAAGTGCAAATGAATTAGGTAGTGGTAGAGAGCTTTTTGCTGCTTTAAGAAATAATTGTTTAAGCGCCGAAGAAGGCGGAGTAAGTTTTTAAGGAGAAGAATATGAATGCAAGAGAAATTTTAAAAGTAAATCCAGTAATTCCTGTAATTGCTATTGATGATGTAAATGATGCTTTGCCTTTAGCAAAAGCTTTAGTTTCAGGTGGTGTAAGAGTGCTTGAAATAACTTTAAGAACTAATGCAGGACTTAAGGCAATTGAGCTAATTAGCAAAGAAATTCCTGAAGCAATTGTTGGGGCTGGAACGGTTATTAATGCTAAGCAATATAAAGATGTTGTAAATGCTGGTGCAAAGTTTGCAATAAGTCCAGGAATAAATGAAAAATTACTAAGAGAAATTGATTATAAAATACCTTTAATAGCAGGTATTGCAAGTCCTGGAGAGCTAATGCTAGGGCTTGAATATGGTCTTGATACATTTAAATTATTTCCTGCTAGTGTTGTTGGTGGTGTGCCTATGCTAAAAGCTATTTATGGACCATTTAGCGATGTTAGATTTTGCCCTACTGGTGGAATTAGCGAAAGCAATGCTAAAGAATATTTATCACAACCAAATGTGCTTTGCGTTGGTGGTTCTTGGCTTGCACCAAAAGAGCTAATAAAGGCTAAAAATTGGGATGAAATCACGAATATTGCAAGAAAAACTTTAGAGTTAAAAAATACTTTATAAGGCTTTTATTTATAAGTAGGCTTAGTGCGAAAACTAAGCCTATAAAAATTAAATTCTTTACTTAAAAACATTGGCAATACTAGAATTTAAATCAGCATAAACCAATCAAACAAAAACTTTAATAAAATAATATTTTTAAGTTTAAATGTAAGAATTTTATAAGAAATTCAATTATCAAAATTAAATAATTTTAAGATTTATTTTGTCTTTTTTGTAACTTTTAGATTTTAAAAAAATACTATCATTAATAAATTTTTTTAAGGAGAGATTATGCAAATAAATCCTAATAATAAAAAAGATTTAATGCAAATACTAGGCGAACACGGCTTTAGTAGAAGAGATTTTTTGAAATGGTCTAGTGGAATGGCTACTATGCTAGGACTTGGAGCTACTTTTGCACCAAGTATTGCAAATGCTGTTGAAAATAATGCTAGTAACACCCCAGTAATTTGGCTTCATATGGCAGAATGCACAGGCTGTAGTGAGAGTTTATTAAGAAGCGATGCACCTACTATTGATAGTTTGATATTTGATTATTTAAATATTGAATATCACGAAACTGTTATGGCAGCAAGTGGTCATCAAGCTGATGAGAATTTAGAAAACGCTATTAAAAAACACGCAGGAAAATATGTATTATTAGTAGAAGGTGCAGTTCCTGCAGGAAGCTCTAGTTTTTATCTAACTTTAGGTGCTAAAGGGCATACAGGTGAAGAAATAGCAAAAAATGCCTGTGCTAATGCAGCTGCTATTTTAGCAATTGGAACTTGCTCAAGCTTTGGTGGTATTCAAGCAGCAGCACCAAATCCAACAAATGCTGTGCCAATTAGTAAAATCACAAATAAAAGCGTAATTAATGTCCCAGGTTGTCCGCCTAGTGAAAAAAATATCGTAGGTTCAATCTTGCAAATATTATTATTCGGAACAATGCCACTTGATAATTTTAATCGTCCAAAATGGGCATACGAGCATAGAATTCACGATTATTGTGAGCGTAGAGGACATTTTGATGCGGGTGAGTTCGTAGAAAGTTTTGGCGATGAAGGTGCAAAGAAAGGCTATTGTCTTTATAAAGTAGGATGTAAAGGTCCATATACATTTAATAATTGTGCTAAGCAAAGATTTAATCAGCACATAAATTGGCCTATTGGTGCAGGACATGGGTGTATAGGTTGCTCTGAGCCTGATTTTTGGGATAGTATGAGAACTTACGAAGAACCTTTAAAATCACATTTATTTCAAAGTGTATTTAGCGGAATGGGTGCTGATGCTATGAGTGATAAAATAGGCATTGGTGTTTTAACTCTAACAGGAGTAGCAATAGCTGCTCACGCAACAATTTCAGCAATTAAAAAAGACAAGGAATAAAAAATGCAAAAAATAGTAGTAGATCCAATTACAAGAATTGAAGGACATTTAAGAGTAGAAGTAATAGTTGATGATGCAAATGTAGTAACTGATGCTTATGCGGGCTCAACATTATGGCGTGGAATTGAAACTATTGTAAAAGGAAGAGACCCTAGAGATGTTGGCTTTATGACTCAAAGAATTTGTGGAGTTTGCACTTATTCGCATTATAGAGCAGGTATTGAAGCGGCTGAAAATGCTTTAGGTATAGTTCCACCAAAAAATGCAAAACTTACAAGAACATTAATGAATGCAGCTTTATATATGCACGATCATTGTGTGCATTTTTATCAATTACACGGGCTTGATTTTGTTGATGTAGTGAGTGCTTTAAGTGCTGACCCAGCAAAAGCTGAAGCTGAAGCTTTAAAATGGTGTGATAAGCCTTTAGTTTGTGGTGTAGGAGAACTTAAAGCAGTTCAAGAAAAATTAAAAACATTCGTAGATAAAGGAGAATTAGGAATATTTGCGAATGCTTATTGGGGGCATAAAACTTATCGCTTTAGCCCAGAGCAAAACTTAGTAGCGTTAAGCCATTATTTAGAATGCTTAAAAGTGCAAAGAACAGCAGCACAATTAATGGCTATTTTTGGTGCAAAACAACCACACCCACAAAGCTTAACCGTAGGTGGTGTAACTTGCGTTATGGATATACTTGACCCTGCTAGAATTGGCGAGTATAAAACTAAATTCTTAGAAATTAGCGATTTTATTCATCGTGCTTATTTGGCTGATATTAAGATGGCTGCAGCTGTTTATAAAAATGAGCCAAGTGTAATGAATGATGTTGGCGTTGATAATTTTATGTGTGCTGATGAGTTTTATTTAGGAGATGATTATTTATTTAAAGGTGGAATTGTAACTAATATGCTAAGCAATCCTGTATTAGGTGCTATTGATGAGAGCAAAATTACAGAAGAAGCAACAAGGTCTTGGTATAAAAACGATAAAGCATTACACCCTTATGATGGCGAACAAGAGCCAAATTATACAGGTCTAAAAGATGAAAAAACTCTAAATGCTAAAGGCGAATTAGAAGATTCTAAAGTATTTGATATGAATGGAAAATATAGCTGGATTAAAGCTCCAAGATATGATAATTTACCTGTTCAAGTAGGACCACTTGCTACTATAGTTGTAAATTATTTAGCTAAAAATCCAATCGTTACAAAAGAAGTTGACGCTTTATTAGCTGAATTAAATATTGAGCTTAAAGACTTACTTAGCACTTTAGGAAGAACTGCAGCAAGAATGATTGAAGCAAAAATAATAAGCGAACACGCACTTAAAGCTCTTGATAGTTTAGTTGAAAATCTAAAAGTAGATCAAAGCACTTGCGCTCCATATAAAATAGATAATTCTAAAGAATACAAAGGTCGCTTTATAGGTAATGCTCCTAGGGGAATGCTAAGTCATTGGATTAGAATTAAAGATGGTATAGTGCAAAATTATCAAGCAGTAGTTCCATCTACTTGGAACGCAAGTCCAAAAGATGCAAATGGTAAAATGGGAACTTATGAAGCTTGTTTAATTGGTCTAAAGATTGAAGATTTAACCAAGCCACTTGAAATTATTAGAAAAATCCATTCGTATGATCCTTGTATTGCTTGTGCTGTGCATGTATTAGATAAAAAAGGTAATAAGTTAGGCGAATATAAAGTAGGAGTTTGATATGAAACATTATGAGTTTTCAATAGGGCTTAGAGCAACTCATTGGCTAAGAGCATTTGCTATTTTAGCCCTTTGTATAAGTGGCTTTTATATTGCTAGTGTGTTTATTGCACCTGATAAATCAACCGAGCCAAATCTATTTATGCAGGCTAAATTTCGTTTCGTGCATAATGTAGCTGGGTTTGTTTTATTAGCTTGTTTTATTTTTAAACTTTATCTTTTTATATTTGATAAACTTAGCAAAAAAGAAAGAGTTAGTATTAAAGATTGCTTTAGTTTAAGAGTATGGATAGAGCAAATTAAGTTTTATTTGTTTTTAGGAAAACACCCACATTTAAAAGGTGTATATAATCCACTTCAATTTGTGAGTTATTTTTTCTTTTATATTGTTTTAGCATTATTAATAATCACAGGTTTTGTGTTATATATTAATGTTTATCACGAAGGTTTTGCTGGTGCAATAACTCCTTTTGTTAAACCATTTGAAGTAATGTTTGGCGGACTTGCAAATGTTAGGATAATTCATCATATTTTAACTTGGGTTACTATGATTTTTGTTGGTGTTCATATTTATATGGCAGTGTTTAATGCAATTAAAGGTAAAGATGGTGCAATGGACGCTATTTTTAGTGGATATAAATACAAATGAGAGTTTTAGTCCTAGGAATTGGAAATATTTTAATAGGAGATGAAGGAGCTGGAGTTATTTTTCTTGAGTATTTTAGGAAAAATCTAGCTCCTAATATTTATATTAAAGAAGAATTTAAAAATCAAGATTCGCATAAATTAGTATTTTTAGACGGCGGGACAATGGCTATGAATTTAGCTCATATAATTGCTGATTTTGATAAAGTTTATGTGATTGATTGTATAAATGCTGATGATTTAGAAGTGGGCGATGTTGTGTTTTTTGACTATGACAAAGTGCCAAGTAATATAAATTATCAAGGAAGTGCTCACGAACTTGAAATGCAAATGATGCTTAATTTTATGAGTTTAGTAGGCGATTTGCCAATTTGCAAAATCTTAGGCATTGTGCCTAAAAGACTTGAACCTATGAAAATATCTTTAAGCGATGAGGTTAAAAAATCTTTTGCTTTAATGCAAAAATGTCTTTTAGAAGAGCTTAAACAAGATGGATTTTTGTTAGAATTTAAAAATGATTTTAGTATAGAACAAGCGATAGAAAATTATAGGAATTTAAGCAGTGTTAATTAGATATGATTTCAAAATAAAATTAAAAGATTTCGGATTATTTTTATTAAAAATTGCCAAGATAAATAATGTAAATTATAAACTTTATTATGAAGATGATGAGTTTTCTTTAGTTATAGATGATAATGAAGATAAGGTTTTAGCCTTTAATGAATATTTTAAAAAAATACCTTATTTTTTATTTTTAGAAGATTTTAAAATAGAGCTAGAAAATACACAGAAAACAAAAGAATTTGAAATTGAAATTCCAAAATTACCTTTAAACTTATGTGATGAAGTTTTTGATGATTTAGGTTTAAATGAGTTAGATTATACTAAAACAACAAAAAGTGATTTTGTAATAATTGCTAATTATGAATTATTACAAAAGGCTTTTATTTGTGATAAAAATACTCAAATTTTACTTAATGCTTATGAAAAACCATTTGTAAAATTAGCTTTAAAACCACTTTATAAAAAAGCACATAATTTAGGAGATTTTTTATATGTATCATTTGCTAATACTAAAAAGCTTTTTAATGAGTTAAAAAATACAGATGAGCTTTATTTTGTAAAAAAGCCTAAAGATTTATTATTAATAGCTCCTTTTGCTGATACATTTTGTGTAATTAATAATCCGTATTCAAATCAATTATCAACTGCTTTTAATATTGATAAATTAAGCTTTAATGTCCCTAAAAATAAAGATGAATTAATAAAATTATTACTTAGCTTAGAACAAGGCGAAAAATTATTAAAAAATTATCAAGAAAAGTTCATTTTAAATGAGTTTAGTTTAGAAAATAAAAATATATTTTCATTAATAAAATTAGCAGATATTTTGTTAGATTCTGATATTTTAAAAGTAGTGCCAAATACTTATACAAAGGGAGTTAGAATTGATTGTGAGATTAATGAAGATGGCTTAAATGTAGCTAAGTTTATCTCATCAATTATGAGCTTTAGATTAGCAAACGCAGCTTTAATAGAAGTTGGTGTTTTTGAAGCACTTGTTTTAATGATAGGAAAACTTAACGAAAACGAGCGTGAGATTTGCTCAAAGCTTATGAATTATCAGAGTTTTTTAAATTACAATGCGTTTTTAAACAAGCAATTTAAGTTCAGTAAATGGGCTAATTGTGAGTGTTTTAATTAAGCTTAGTGGCAGGGTGCAAGGAGTTGGATTTCGCCCTGAAGTTTGCAAATTAGCCAAAGCAAAAAAGCTAAATGGCTATATCTTAAATGATACTTTAGGAGTTAGCTTAGCACTTGATTGTGATGAAAAAATAGCAAAAGTTTTTATAAAAGACTTAAAACAAATTCTTAAAAAAAATCGTCCATTAGCAAGTATAGAAAAAGTAAAAATAATTAAAACAAATGAAACTTATAATGATTTTGTTATTAAAAAACCAAGCAAAGATAAGCATAATCTAGCAGTAATTTTGCCTGATTTCGCCCCTTGTAAGGATTGTATAAAAGAGCTTAATAATCCTAAATTAAAAAGAAGATTTAATCACGCTTTTATAAATTGCACTAATTGCGGCACTAGATTTAGTGTAATTTCTAAAATCCCTTACGATAGAACAAATACTTCTATGAGTGTTTTTAAAATGTGTAAAAATTGCGATAGTGAATATAATAATCTTAATGATAGGAGATTTTACGCAGAGCCTATTGCTTGTAATGATTGTGGGGCTAAGCTTAATTTTGATTTAGCAAAGGCTGTTAAATATCTAAAAGCTGGAAAAATAGTAGCTTTAAAAGGTGTTGGTGGGTTTAATTTATTATGCAATGCTAATGATTTTAATGCGGTAAATAAATTAAGAATGCTAAAAAATAGAGCTTTAAAACCACTTGCAATAATGGTTAAAGATATAAAAATGGCGAAAAAATATGCTAGTTTTACTAAGTTTGAAGAGCGTATTTTAAAGAGCAAAGAGCGACCTATATTGTTACTAAAAAGCCTTAATCAGAGTGCTTTTAATATACATTTTGATTTTAAAAATATCGGAGTATTTTTGCCAAGTGCTCCAATATTTCATATATTATTTAAAGAGCTTGATTTTGCAATAGTAGCTACAAGTGCAAACAAAAGTGGCGAGATGATTTATTCTAAAAAAAGTGATTTTAAGATTTTAAAACCTGATTTAATAATAAATCATAATAGAAAAATAATTAACAAAATTGATGATAGTGTAGGGCAAGTTGTAGCCAATAAATACCATCATTTAAGAAGTGCTAGGGGCTTTAGACCTTTTTATTACGAGCATAAAATTAAAAAAAATATAAATATCCTAGCTCTTGGAATGGAAGAAAAAAACGAGTTTTTAATATACATAAATGGGTTTTGTATTAATTCGCCTTATATTGGGGATTTAAAGGATATTAGTGTTTATAAACATTTTGTAAAAACTCTAAGATTTTTTGTGAAAAATTATAAGATTAAATTTGATTATGTTTTGTGTGATTTACACCCACATTTTATTCATAGCGAAAAAATAACAAAAGAATTTGAAATAGGAATTAGTAAAAATACAAAGATTATAAAAATCTACCATCACGCAGCCCATGCGATGAGTATTGGACTAAGAAATATTAGAGCCTTTTGTTTTGATGGCACAGGATATAAAAATAATCATCATATAAGTGGTGGCGAAGTGCTAGATATTACTAAAAACACTATAAATACAGCTTTTTGTTTTGATGAGTTTAAGCTAGTTAATGTAAAAAATAATGAACTATTAGCTTATAGTATTTTAAAAAAATACGAAATCCCGTGTGAAACTAATCTAAATTATGATATAGCATTGCAAAATTGCACTATAAATACTAGCTCATTAGGTAGAATTATTGATGCTTTTGCCTTTTTAGTTTTAGGGATTAAGAAAAATGAATTTGAAGCACATTCAGGAATGCTTATTGAGAGTTTTTATGATGAAAATATCAAAGATATTTACAAAATTGAGTTTAAAAATAATAAGATTATTTATAAGGATATTTTTGCAACTTGCTTAAATGAAAGCAAGGTTTTAGCTTGTTCAAAATTCATTAATACCATTGTTTATATTGTTAAGTTTTTAAGTCCTAATAAAAAAGCGATTTTAAGTGGCGGGGTGTTTTGTAATAAAAGCATTTTAAATCTTTTGCTAAATGATAAAGAATATAAATTCTATACTCCAAAAAACGAAGCGATAAACGATGGCTGCATAGCTTTAGGGCAGTTAAACTATTTCTTAAACAATATGGAATTTAAGGATTAATTTATTATTTATTGTTAAAATCTCGCCTTTTTTCAAGGAGAGAATATGAAAATATTACAAGAATTTAAAACATTTGCAATGCGTGGAAATGTTGTAGATTTAGCTGTGGGTGTGGTTATAGGAACTGCTTTTGGTAAGATTGTAAGCTCACTTGTGGCTGATATTATTATGCCTATTGTTGGAGTTTTAACAGGCGGAGTTGATTTTAGTGATTTAAAATTGGTTATTAAAGAAGGTGCTAAAGAAGCTGAAAATGTAACCGTTAATTATGGTTTATTTATTCAAAATATAGTTGATTTTTTAATCATTGCGTTTTCAATTTTCGTTGTTGTAAAGCTAATCAATAAGCTTAAAAAAGCAGAAAAAGAAGAAGAAAAACCAGCTCCTGCTCCAGCTCCAAGCGAAGATATAGTACTGCTAACAGAAATCAGAGATTTATTAAAAAATAAATAATCTTAAGCTAATCTTAATGATTAGCTTTTTATATTTTATTTTCTTCATTTTTCTTTTTAATTTCATCTATGCTATTTACAATTATTGCGATGATTAGGTTCATTATAATAAAGGTACAAATTAGTATAAAAGATACAAAAATCACCCAAGCATAAGGATAAAATCCCATAGCTTCTTTTACGATAGCAGAACCTCCATCAAGCGTCATAATGGTAAAAAGAGTAAAAAAGCAATCCCCTAAAGTACCAAAATGCTCATTCATACTAGTAGCAAATAGACTACAACAAAGCACCCCATAAATGTAGTAAAACAGTAGCAAAAGCATAACAATACTAATGATTTGTGGTACAGCAAAAAGCATAGTAGAGTATACAAATCTCATAGATGGCACCACACGAAGAAGCCTTAACACTCTAAACACCCTAAACGCTCTAAGCACCACAAAATCATAGCTTATATAAGCACTAATAATCACTATAAACAAATCATAAATATTCCAACCCTTTTCACTACTTGTAAAAAAACTCAGCCTAAAAGCATAAAGCTTTAAAATACTTTCAACGATAAAAATCCAAAGACATATCATATTTACACAATAAAAAAAGCTAGAAAACTTCTCACTAAACTCACTTGAAGTTGCAAATCCTAGCGTGATAGAGTTAAAGACTATTATTAGGATGATGCCTAGTTTGTAAGTCTGTGAACGGAAAAAATTTTGAAATAATTTTTGCGTAAAAGTCCTTTGAAAAAATTTTTTGTATTTTAATATATTTAAAAGACATAGTGTGTTTTTTGCTGATGGTATCATTTCAATACTTGTTTAAAACAAGAAATTATTTTTTAAGGAGATGTTATGGGATACATTTGTTCTTATTGTGGATATAAAAATCCTAGTGCTTATGGTGGAAGTTGCAGTTATAGTCCAAGTAAAACTCATATTTATATAAATGAGAGTTCTAGTAGGTGTATTTGTTGTTTTTGTGGATTAGTAAGCTCACAAGCTGCTGGTAATTCTTGCAATAAAAGTCCGTATAAAAATCACGAGTATATGTAATGTCTAAATGCAAATATTGTGGTTCTAGTAGTTATGGTGGATGTAGTTATAGCCCACATGGAAAACACGAACATTGTTAAAATTTAAATTTCGTATGTTTTAAAACATACGAAATTA
>NZ_JACGAR010000017.1:0-38221 GCF_020137585.1 Campylobacter sp. RM12654 | reverse complement strand
ATTGCCTACTTGGAAATTTCCTGTGATGGTTTTTGTTTCTGTGCTAGTTGAGTTATCTATGCTAATATCATTTTTTACTATTACATTTGAAGCTTCTAGGTTAGTATTAGTTAAGCTTACATTACCTACTTCGTTTATATCACCTTTTATGGTTGAGTTTGTGATGATTACATCTTCTACTTCTTTACTACAACCTTCGTGTTCAAAACAAGTATTTCTATTGTCTTTTGTAATATTTCCATTAAGAGTAGAATTATCTATATAAACTTTTTGAGTTCCTTGGATATTTCCATTTAAAACTGAATTGTTTTTAAGATGAAGTTCGCCTGTTTCTACTGAACTATTAATAATTGAATTATCAATATTTAAAAAAGTGCCTATTTTATTAATTTTATAATATATAGCATTACTTGTAGAATTTAAATATTCTTGATTTAAAGTGGTAATCATAGGAGCAGTAATATTACTATCTTTAATATCTATAACTTTTGCATATATCATATTATTTGCATTATTGTTTGTAATTGTAGTTTTTGTAAAGCTAAGATAGTCAGTCATATACTTAATAAGTGATGAATTATTATGTATACCTATTCCTACTTCTTTTAAACTTGAATTTGATATATTTACTTTATTGTTTACTAAAGAATCTGCCGAATTCTTTCTCCAAGCATTAATACTATTATTTGACATTTTGAGATTATTAATATCCAATGTTACATCATTCTCTACAAAGAAACCAAAATTATATTCTTTATCTTTGAAATCTTCTTTACCATCGAATTTTAAAGATTGTTCGGCAATAACCAAACCTTTTTCGTAAATAATATCAGATAATACTTTTTTATTTTCATCATTTAAATAAATATTAGCACCCTTTAAGGTTCCGCTGACACTACTTAAACCATCAAAATAAATTTTTCCACCTATAAATTCGCTATTTGTTATTGTAGAATTTTTAAAATTTAAAGTACCACCTATAAATTCGCTATTTGTTATTGTAGAATTTTTAAAATTTAAAGTACCACCTTTAACAACTCCACTAAAATCTGATTTTTCAAAATCCAATGTCCCACCTGTTATAGTGCTAGTTATGTTTGAATTTGTGATATTAAAATTCCCTTTATCAATACCTACACCTGAAGTGGTATTATTTATCGTACTATCAGTAATATTTACAATATCAAGCCCTGCATCTGTATTTCCAAAATTAACATCAGTTAAAGTGCTTTTGTTTATAGTTAAGATTGAATTGTTTATATCTTTTGAATAACGATTAATAGCTGTATTAGTAAAATTACTATTGTTTATAGTAAGATTTACATTGTGGTCATTTGAATTATTACCTAAAGTTATATGATGTGCTGTATTGCCTATAACCGGATTGGTTCTACTAACAGCAATATTATTTAGCGTAACATTACCTGAAGTAGTAATTAAACCACTTGTATTTAAATTGATTTTACTATCAGTAGTTCCGCTAGCAGTTGAATTTACAATTTTTAAAGTACTGCTCGTAATATCAGCTTTTATAGTGCTATTTTTAATATCTGTAGTTCCACTAATAGTAGAGTTACTATTTATAATTGAGCCGTTTGTAGCAGTTAAATTACTTGCAGTTATACTTCCACTTATTTCTGAATTATCTAAAGTAAGATTACCATTATTAAGAGTAATAGTTGCATTAATTTTAGAATTATTATTAGCAGTTAAATTACTTGCACTTACATTTCCACTTAACTCAGAATTATCTAAAGTTACATTACCACTGCTAATAGTTGCATCAATTTTTGATTTGTTTGTAAAATTAAGCTCACCACTAATATTGCCATTAACTTGTGAGTTATCAAAAGTAGTTTTATAATTAAAATCACCATTATTTATAGTTGAGTTTAATATTGAAAAATTAGCGTCTTTTTGAGTATTATAACCATATTTTATATTATCAATAATAACTCCATCTAAAATAACATTACCATTACGAGCAGTAGTTGAACTAACTAGATTTATAGCAATATTCTTTAGACTTCCGCCTACCATTTTTACATTCGCATTATTATCAATAATCAAGCCATGAACACTATTATCGCCAATATTTACTTTAGCAATATTTACATTATTTAAAGTTAAATTTCCTTTAGTCCAAATTTGTCCATCTTTAAAATTTGTATTAATATCAATATTATTAATAATATTTTCAGAACTATTTCCTAAATAAATTTTACCTTTTGTATGAGTAATTTTAGTTGGAACTTTATATTTATCACTTGCAATGGTTGTATCTTTATCAATAGTATCTTTAGCATACGCTAAAGAATTTATAGCAGTGCTTGGAATAGTATCAGCAAGAGCTAAATTACCCCCCCCCACTAATATAAAAGTTATTAAAGATAATTTTATAGTTCTATTCATTTTCTCCCCTAAAAAATAAATGAAAAATGCTTTATTATAGTTAAAAATCAATATATAAAGGTTAATCAATTGCTAACAAAATGGGGGGGGGTATTTATAAAATTAAAAATATTTTTAAATATTTTATATAAATATATTCTAAGTTATATAAATATTTATAAGATTTAATAAAATAAACAAATTATTAAAATATATCTTTTTTAATATCAACTTACAATTTTAATTCCAACTAACCCTATTAATATAAGACTTAAAAACATAAGTTTTAAAAAGCTAATACTATCATTAAAAATCATAATCCCAATCAAAGCCGTTCCTAACCCACCAATACCAGTCCATACAATATAAGCTGTGCTGATAGGAATATTTTTTTGCGCTAAATATAAAAATAACCCACTAAGTCCCATTGATACTATAGAAAACACTATCCATATTTTTGAGCCATTACTAGCTAATTTAAAGCCAATAGGCCAACCAATCTCAAAAGCACCTGCTAAGATTAAGTATATCCAAGACATTAAAACTCCTTAAATACAAAATCTTAGCAAGAATATATTATGATTTAAATTCGCTTAATTTTTTATCTAATTCTTCGCTGATATTAGTTAATTGACTTGCAGCTTTTGCTATTTCTTCTACGCTTCTTGCATTTTCATTAGTGATTTTTGCAATTTGTGAAACTTCATTTAAAATATCTTCAATTTGTTTGCTAGCGTTGATATAATTATCCACGGTCTTATCACTACTAATTATTGCTTCTTTTAATTTTTGTTCCATATTTTTAATTAGCTCTTCGCTACCATTTGCAACATTTGTTAAATTACTAATTTGTTTAGAATTATCACTCATTTGCTCGCTTGCATCTTTAATACCTTGAACTATAACGCTTATTGTTGCATTTATTTCACTAAGGCTTTTTTGAGTTCTTTCTGCTAGGCTTCTTACTTCATCAGCTACTACGGCAAACCCACGCCCATGCTCTCCTGCTCTTGCTGCTTCAATTGCAGCATTTAGTGCAAGTAAGTTAGTCTGGTCTGCTACATCGTTAATTATTTCTAAAATAGATTTAACATTATCAGCATCACGACTTAATTGCTCAATCTTACTAGCTAAAGCACTTTCTATACTAGCACTTCTATCTATTTCATCTGTTAAAGAGCTAATTGTATTAATTGTTTCGTGAATACTATCAGTGCTACCCCTTAGCTCATTTTTACTATCATTAGCGCTATTTATACCTGATGATAAACTATCTTTGGTTAATTTACCTTCTTCAACAACATTTTCAACTATATTAAAGCTTTCTTCACTTCTTTTTCCTGTTTGCATACTAACACTACTAAGCTCGGCTGCTATTGTTTTGTTTTCATAAGATATTTGTTTTACTTCATTAATTAAAATCCTAATCTTACCAATAAAATCATTTATAGCTTTACTAGCACTTGCTATTTCATCTTTGCCTTTTATTTCTAAAAGTTTAGTTAAATCCCCATCTCCTTTAGATAAATCATAAGCTTTTTGGGTTAGTTCATTTAATGGTTTGCTAATCCAAATTCTAATAACAATCAGCCATAAAGCAAGAATAATAATACATAAAATAACTGCAAATACAGAATAGTTTAAAACAACTTCATTTTTCTTATCTAATACTTTTGCACTAATTTCTGCTATTTCTTCTTTAGCTTCTACTAAGTAAATTACGCTTATATATACATAATCATTGAAACTATCTTTTTCTACATAATACACCACATCTCTTTCTGGTCTTGCCTTATCAGCTTTCATATGGGTTGTTACAAATCCACCACCATTATTTGCTGTTTGAATTATTTCTTGTATATATAATTTACCATTAGAATCTTTTTTATTATAAGCATTTTCACCAATTCTATCTTTTAAATAGTGCATTACATATTCGCCTTTTTTATTAATTACAAATAAATTAACAGAGCGATTTTTTAAGTCTAATTCACTTAAAAATGTAAGAATATTTTTATTATAACTTTCTTGATTTTCACTTGTTGAATGAATTTTTTTAGACATTGAAGTAATTAAGCTAGTAATACTAACTGCTGTTTTTTTCGCATCATCAACACTCATATTGTCAAGAGCTTCTTGAGCGATATTGTCTAATTCATTCATACCTTTACTAGCTACTAAAATAGCACTTAAATTAATAATCAGTAATGAAACAAAAGCAAATAAAGTAATTTTGTAAGATAATTTCATATAGCTCCTTTAATATTTTAATAATTAAAATCGCTAATTCTATTTATGCTAAGTTAAAATAATGTTAAAAAATAGTAAATAAATTAATAAGAAATATATGTTAAAAATAAAAGCCCTTAGATAAACTAAGGGCTAGATAATTATTTTACAAATTCAATTGTAAATGTAGCGTCAGAATTTAAGTAACTATTGGCTTTTTTTGGATCAATTCTAAATCTTAAAGTATCTTTAAAATATTGATTACTTTCTACACTGCTTGGAATATTATATGTATCTCCACTAAATGTAGTTTTTGAATAATCACTAGTAAAGGTAAAATCACCCTTAGCTCCATTAAATAATTTTGTAAAATCTTTAATATTAGCGTTTGGAACTTTAACAAATTTATTATTATCATATTTAAACACCCCAGCGTTGTCATAATTGATAACTAATGATTTGTCTTTAGTTTCTTTTAAATCCTTAAAGAACATTCCTGTATAAGCAAATTCGTATGAATTTGTCAAGATATTAGGATATTTTAATGGTTTAGAGTTTTTAAATTTTACTTCAGCATTTGCTCCAGTTATTTTAAATACAGGGTCTAAATTAGGCTTAGTGCCTGTATTTTTTAAATAACCAATTTTGAAATTGATTTTACCAAAGTCTTTTGCATCAAAATTATTTTCATCATAATCACTTAATTTTGCACCCTGAAGTTCTACTAATTTTTCATCAAAAGTCTTATTTAGATTATTTATGCTAAACTCACCTATCTTGCTAGTTGCTGTAATATCTAATGTAGTATTACGTGGATCTACCTTTATAATCATTTTATTTAAATCAGGTACTTTACTGTAATCTAAAACCAATTTTAATTCTGCTTCATTATCGCTAAATTTTTTATAAAAATATTCATTAGCATTTTTGCTTGTGATTTGTAATGGGATAGTTAATCTTTCACTATCATTATCGCTAAATGGAACATAATTAACAAAATTTTTATTTGTTACATCTGGGATCTTTACATTTTCATTCTTGTCTTTTTCTAAGCCTAATGTCTCATCTGCTATAAAATTAACAGTAAGTTCATTACCTGGAGTTTGGCAGTTAATTTTACCATCTGAATTAATCTTATTAGCATTAGTAATATCTACAGCAACATTAGAATTTACGCATAAATCTTGCTCTAAATCTCCTATAGTAAATTTATTTTCAGAGAATGCTATTTGAGCGTCTGTTACTAAAGGAAACACGGTTTTTATATCAAAATTACCATTTGTTTTATTAAAATCAACAAATGTTCTACTAGCAGCTTTTGAGCCAACTTGATTTAATTGAACTGAGTTTTTATCTTCTAAATAGAATTTCTTAACACTACCTTTTGAATCACTTACTTTTAATTCTGCAACACTAATTCCAAATCTATCATCTTTTAAATCCGCAGTGAAAGTTACATTATTGTTTGGATATTTTTTATCTTCTTTACCTGCTTTTTTATCAAATGTATCAAGTGTGCCTACTTTATAAGTAATGCTATCTGGTCTAATTGAGAATGTATTTGAACTTCTATCGCCTAATACTGAACATTCTTCAAAAATGTTATCGTATTCTGCAATTTCGTATCTAAATTGATAATTTTGATTTACAGCTAATTTATCTTTTAAATGTAAAACCATTTTGTTATCAATTGGATAATAACCTTTACATTCTGTAGTTGATTTTGAAAGTTTTTGAGTTCCGTTATAAATATCTGCATTTAACTCATCAGAACCATTATAAAACTTAATGTATTGTTTATAAAGAACTTTAACATCTGGTTTTGTAAAGCCTAAATATATATCTTGACTACTTGTTCTTGTATAAATCTTATCAGCTACCTTTGTATTTGAAGCAATTTTATTATTTTCTAATATTTTAGTAGCATCAATATTATTATAAGCTGTTCCAAAATTAATACCATTTGGCATTTCACTATGACCTAAGATAATTTCTACACTACCCTTTGGAGCACCTTTTACAATATCAACACCTGAAGCTTGAAACATTGGTCTTTCATAAGTTCTTTTTACTTCTTGAATTTTGCAAGCACCACTTGTTGGACATACTTCTTCTCTATTTGTTTCGGTAATTTCTTCTACAATTTCTAAAGGTTTAAATGTGAATTTATAAACATTACCTTTTAATAAATCATTATCATCAATTTTAGCTAGTTTTTTGAATGTATCTTTTGTAAATTTTAATCCAAAACCAGTTATGTTTTCTTTCTGAACTAATTCATATTTAGTATTGGTTGAAATCACTTCTGTTTTAGAATCTACTGCACCATTCGCATCTGCCATTCTTTGCTTTGTTAATTCAAAACTTGTTAAATAATATTTAACTGAAATGTTATTTGCTTTTCTATCTTCAGCGTTAAATGGAGTTTTACTATTATTTAAAGCAATATATACATCATCTAAATTAGTAACTTTTAAAGGTTTGCTATCTTTTTTATCAGTTTGATTTGCTTCATTTGTTATTTGATAATAATTAGCATCAGGGATAAATTTAACAGCTAGATTTGATACTTGTGTAGTTACAACAGACCCTTTTCCTTGAGAATTATATTGTTTGTTAGTTACAAATGAAGGTCTAACATTTACACTGAAATTATAAGTATCATCATCTCCTAAAACAATACCTTTTCTAGTAGTGTTATTTTTGTGAATACTAAACACATAATTTTTTCTTACAATCTCCTTAGCATCATCTTTTCTAAAATCTTCTTGATTTAAATAATCAAAATAATTAGCTCTTGAATATTGTGATGAATAATGCTCTAAATCATAATTATAGCACTTGCTAACACCACCGGCATAATCATTCACACGATTGCCATTTTTATTATCATTATAATCTGATAGCAAATCACCATAATCAAAAGGTTTAATTTTTGAATTCTTTAAAATTATAGCTTCTAAAGCTCTGTCTTTAGCAAAAGTATTAGGATTATTGTTTAATTCTAAATATTTATTATAAACATCACAAACACCTAATACTACAGAGTTATTATAATTTTCATTAACAAAAATTAATTTATTAACGTCCCAAGAAGCAATACTATGAGTTGTTAAACTAACATTTGATAAACTAGAACAACCTTTCATTCCTTGAATATCACCTGCATTTGTTTTATCACCAACAACATTTGAGAAGTTTCTATATACCCAACCGTTGCTACCTGCAAACTCATTTTGGTCTAATAAATACACTAAATATTGACTATTAATAACAGTTGGACTACTTGAAACTATAACTCTACCTGTTGTATTTGCATGAAATTCTTTATAATATTCTTCTATAAACTTTTTCTTATCATTACCATCTAAATCTGATTTTAACTTAACATTAGTTGAAAATGTTTTACTAGATGAAAAATTTTGAACTTCAGGTGTTCTAAAACCAACTGCAGCATAATATGGGTCGTAATCAATATCATCTAAGCCTTTTTGAGAATTATTTATATAATTCAATTCTGCTTCAAAAACTTTTTTACATACTTCTTTGTCTGTATTTTTAATTTCATTTAATTTCTTTTTAATAACATTATCTCTATAGCTATTAACAAATTTTGTAGCTTCTTCATAAGGTGTATATTTAACAGCCATTTTATAAGCTGAATACATTCTAGCATCAAAATAGCTAACTCCACATTGTCTTAATGCTTCATATCTAACCTTTTCTGGGTTTTTAACAACATCGCCTTTTTGAGTTAAGATATTTATTAAATGGAAATAACTCGAATTTTCAGACAAAATTTTGTAAGTATCATCACTTATATCTGGGTTTGCAAAACATTGAACATAAAATTTATCGTTCATCTTTCTTAGCTTAGCACAATCGTTTAAGCCATCAACACTTCTGTTGCCAGGCACAGAATTAATACATTTATTTAAGTGATTACTATGCTGATTTGCATTATCAGTATCCACTATACCTATTTGTAATTCCACTCTATTCTCTGCATTTGCATAAGAAAAAGCCGATAATAATACTAATGAAAACACAATTTTCCTATTCATATTATTCTCCTTAAAAAATTAAAGTTCTAAATTATAATTTTTTTTATTAAATAATTATTGCACTTATGTGCATTTTTGAATATTTTTTACTTACTTTTAGGTCTAAATACCTTTGGTGCATTTTCGCTCTCATTTATATAACTTGCATTCATTAAGTCTAGGCAATATGGTATCGCAGGAAAAATAGGCTCTATACATTCACGAATTGCTTTTGGCTTACCTGGAAGATTAATTATTAGAGTTTTACCCCTTGTCCCTGCTAATTGACGGCTTAGGATTGCTGTTGGGACAATCTTAAGTGAGCTTGCACGCATTAATTCTCCAAAGCCTGGTAATTCACGCTCGATTGCTTTTTTTGTTGCTTCTGGTGTAACATCTCTTAAAGCTGGTCCTGTTCCACCTGTGGTAAATACCAAATCGCATTCAAATTCATCAGACATTTTAATAATCTCATTTGTAATCAACTCTTCTTCATCAGGGATTAATGAGTATTTAAAATCAATTTCATTTAATAAATATTCTTGCATAATTTTTCTAATCTCTGCTCCACTAATATCTTCATAAACTCCTGCACTTGCTCTATCTGAACTCGTAATTATCCCTATTTTTATAATATCCATTTTTATCCTTTAAAAAAATATTTCTTTATTTAAAAGCAATTCATTTGCTGTATTTTTAATCTCTTCTTCATAAGCTTTTAAATATTCTTTACATTCTTCTTCTAAAGATGATATTTCAAATTCCACATAAAATTTGCTTAATTCTTGTATTTTATCTCTATCTTTAGAAAAATTATTGTAATTTTCGCCTAAAAATAATTCATTTGCTAACATTCCTGATAAAAGAATTTTGATTTCGTTTTTTATTTCTGAAAATGATTTTATATGCTCGTTTGGATAAAAATACTCAAATGTAAATAAATTAGCATAAATTAAATTCGCATCACAAATCTTTGCCATAGTGATTTTACCTGCTTGATAAATAGCTTGAATATATTGCTCGTTTTCGCTTAATTCTAAATCTTCGCTAATGCCGTGCTTTATCACTAAAATCTCATTTATTATTTCTCTTTCGCTTAATCTATCTCTTAGCAACAATTCATTTTCTAAGCTTTTAAAAGAAGCCCCGCTAAAACCTTTTGAAATATAAGCTAAATAATCTAAATTAAAATCAGAACTTATTAAATCTTTTTTAATAAGTTGTTTAAAGAACTCTATTCTGTCGCTATAATTTGGTAAGGTAAAATGAATTTTTTTATCAAATCTTCTAAGTAAAGCCGTATCTAAAACATCAGCTCTATTTGTAGCAGCAATTACTAAGACATTTTTAAGCTCTGCAAAGCCGTCTATTTGAGTTAGCAATTCATTAAGTGTATTTTCACTATCGTTTGCTAAAGCATTGCCACGCTGCTTTCCAAGTGCGTCAATTTCATCAATAAATACTATACAAGGTGCTAATTTTTTAGCATTTGCAAACAATTCTCTAACCCTTTTTGCTCCAAGACCTACAAAAATTTCATTAAAACTACTTGCACTTTGGTATAAAAAATTAACTCCACACTCATTTGCTAAAGCTCTTGCTAACATAGTCTTACCTACTCCACTAGCACCTGTTAACAAAACTCCTTTTATTAAGCAAGGATTGTTGGTTTTAAAAATAGAGCTTAATTTTCTTAATTCTTCCTTGGCTTTAAACTGACCTATAACATCATTAAAATTACTATCTGTTTTGATAACAAATCTAAATTCAGGTTTTAAGACATTATTAATTGGATGATTTGATATACCTTGCTTTGTGCTAAGATTTCTTAAGTATATTAGATAATAAATAAAAATTATTATCATAATAAAAACTAAAATTATTGAATAATCAAATTCTGTTTTATTTTCTACGCTTTTGTATTTTAAGATTTTTTTGATTATTTCTTCATCAGCTAGAATTTTATAATCTTTATCATTTATTGAAAAATAAAGCATATTTTCATAAATGTAAGCGTTTGAAATATTTTTTAATTCTAATGATGAAAACTCATTTAAAGATATATTTTGCTCTTTTTTACTTAGCGAAAATATTCCTAAAGCTATAATTGCAAGAATTATGCAAGCGATTATTATTTTGATATTTTTAGTAAATGGCTTTATTTTTGTCAATTTCTACCTCGTAATCTTTAATATTTATCCAAGTTTTTAATAAGTCTTTATCTGATTTGATTTTAATTAGATTAAAATATTGGTCGTATCCTTGATAATAGCCGTCTTTAAACTGCTCTACTAATACTATTAAATCTTTTTGATTTTTTCTAAATTCATAATTTTTTAATCTAGTAATTTCTTTAATCTCATTTAATCTTTGCTTTGAGATATTTTTATCAACTTCGCCTAAAGTCTTTGCTAATTCTACGCTTTTTGTCCCGTCTCTTTTAGAATACACAAAAGCGTGAAGATGAGTTATAGGGAATTTCTTAAAATTATTAATAGCATCAGCCCATATTTCATCGCTCTCACCTGGATGACCTACTATATAATCAGTGCCTAAGGCATAACCTTTATTAGCTAAATATTCAAATAATTCTAAGTCTTTATAAGCTTTATTTCTTCTTTGCATTAGTTTTAGCATTTTTTCATTTGTGTGTTGTAAGGCTATGTGAAGATGTTTTTCAATAAAATCTTCGTCTAATAATTCTTTAAACTCATCATCAATTTGAACCGGCTCAATGCTACCTAAACGAACTCTTTTAATCCCATTTATTTTGCTAATTTCTTTAAGCAATTTTGCTAAAGATAGATTTAAATCTTTTCCGTAACTACCTATATTTGTGCCTGTTAAAACTACTTCTTTATAACCATTATTAGCTAAGGTTTTTATCTGATTTATAATTTGCTCTAATTTTAGGCTTCTAGCCCCGCCCCTTACACTAGGAATAATACAATAAGAACAAGCAAAATCGCAGCCTTCTTGGATTTTAACAAATGCTTTTGTGTGGTTTTCGTAATTGCTTACTATTTTTTCATCTATGAAATTTAAATTTCCTAAATCAAATTCCTTTGGATTTAGTATAAACTTATTTATATTTGATTTTAAAGACGCACCCATTACACCATCAACTATTTTGCTATCATATAAGCTTTTGCCAATACTTGCTGCAGCACAACCTGTTAAGATGAATTTAGTATTTGGATTATGATTTTTAATATGTCTTATATATTGCTTTAAGCCTAAATCAGCTTGATTAGTAACCGTGCAAGAATTGATTACTATCATATCAGCTTGCAATTCATCATTTATTATTTCATTATCTTTTATATAGCTTTTGATTAGTTCGCTATCGTAAATATTGGTTCTACAACCAAAAGTTTTAATATATATTTTCATTATTATCCTTTAAAAATGGCTGATTATTTCTTTTATCCATATAAATAGTTTGTGATGGGAAAGCTAATTTTATATCATCACTTGCTTTTAATCTTTTAATAATTTCTTCACTTACTATTGAACGCATTTTAAGAGCTTCTCTTGAATTTGTCATATACCAAATAGATATTTTAATCCCGTATTGCTCTAGCATTACGAATAGTTTCGGGTCTGTTCCTGAATTTTTCATTTGATAATGATTTCTCATTTTTTGAATTGCTTTTTTTGCACTATCGCTGAATGCTTGAGTATGAGAACTAGCTGATTCTAAAATTATTTGTTTTGCCTTTTCAAGATTGCTTGAAAAATCTATTACTATATCTATTCCATCCCAAACGGTTTTCATATAAGAATAATTATAATTTGATATTAATTCTGTGAAAATATAGTGATTTGGTATGTAAATAATTCTTCCAGCACGACGATTTGTCAAAAAAGTAGTATATGTAACATCTTCGTATATAGTCATCTTAAGTAAAGAAATATCAATAATATCTCCTACATAAGTAACTCCATTTTTACTAACCTTTACCCTATCACCTACATGAAAGCCACCACCAAATTGTAAAGTGGCCCAACCAAGTAAGCTCATAAACATATCTTTCATAGCAATAGCAAGACCAGCTGATGCAAATCCTAATACACTTACTAAATAGCTTATATTTTCAACAAAATAAAATATAGAAAACATAGAAACAATAATAAAAGTAAAAATATTTAAAATCTTGAAAGAAGTATAAACTTTATCTTTATCATCAACATATTTTCTAAGCATCAAACCTAATAAATACCTAGCAATAAATATACAAATAATAATTGCTATAAAAAATATAGCACTATCATATTGCTTTTTTATATCGTTATTTATAAGCTTAATTGTGTTATTTGCCTTAACTTTAAATATCTCAAAAGCATTTGTGATATTTTCTAAAGCGCTTTTATAATCATTTAATTCTTTTATAGAATATACTAATTCTTGACTTAAATTCTCACTTGGCTCAATGTCATATAGTTCTTGTAAAAGCTTTGTTTTCTTATCTATTTTAGATACTAATGTAGTAAAATCTTTTAATTTTATTTCATATTCTTTTTTCTCATTAGCTAATTCTTTACGCTCTGATAAACCTTCAATAACTAAATAAATATTTGAAATCTTTTTATATTCAGTAGGCTCACTTGGTAGATTTAAATACTTTACTACGCTGTAGCTTTCATAATCTTTTAATACACTTAGTTTATCTTCAAGTGATTTTATGGTATTTTCTAATTGTTCTTTTTGAGTTTTTTTAGCTTTTAATAAATTTTCATTTGCTTCTTTTAATTCATTTTTTAATCTTAAATATTCTTGATAATTTTTATAATTTTTTATAGTGATATTGTCTTTTAATTCATTATTTATAATATGCAATTTTTCTTTGACAGAATACACGCCCTCAAGGTTTTTTGTAAATTCTTCTGTATTTTCTGCATAAATAAAAGTTACAAAAACAAAAAAAGCTAATAAAAATCTCATTCAAATTCCCTTAAAACTTTTAATATTTCATCTTTTGAAATATCATTTTTAATAATGCTTAAATCTTCTTTGCTAGGTAAAATAAAATTGATTTTTCCACTTAGAGTTTTTTTGTCTTGGAAAAATCCTTCATAGAATTTAGAAGATGAATTGATTTTATAAAATGTAGGTAGATTAAAATTCTTTAAAGTATTTAAAATACTTATTTCAAATTCTTTTGAAATTAAACCTAAATTACAAGCCAATTTATTAGCCATAACCATACCAATAGCAACAGCTTCTCCGTGTAAATAGCCTTTATAATTCGTCTCATTTTCTATAACATGAGCAAAAGTATGACCATAATTTAGTTTCATTCTAAGATTATCTTCAAACTCATCATTTATTACCACATTTGCTTTAATTTTTATTGATTTTTCTACAAATTCTAAGATATTATCAAAAATATCATCAAAACTTAATTTGCTTAATTTATTATAAAAATCCAAATCAAAACAAACAGCCATTTTAATAACTTCAGCCATAGCAGCACTTAATTCAGCCTTTTTTAAAGTCTTAAAATAATTTGTGAAAATATAAACAGCACTAGGTTGCTTGAATGTGCCTATTAGATTTTTGCCATAAGCATTGTTTATGCCTGTTTTACCACCTACTGCTGCATCAACACTAGCAAGTAAGGTTGTAGCTATATTTATATGTTTTATTCCACGCTTATAAATACTAGCTACAAAGCCACCAATATCGCTAATTACCCCACCGCCAAGATTAATTAGCAAATCACTTCTACTAATTTCAGCCTTAAATAATTCTTCTAAAATATAATTAACGCTTTCTTGATTTTTGTATTCTTCTCCATCTGGTATAACTATTATCGCTTTTGGTTGTTTTCCTATTTTTTGTAAAACATCATTTAAGTATAGTTTTTCTAAAGTTGTATTAGTTAAAATTACATAATCTTTATTTATTTTTAATTCTTCATCTATATAAACTTTATATGCTTTATCTTTTAAATCAATATCTATTACCATAACCTCACCTTATTACATCATAATTTTTTGGAATACTATATTTAAAAATATCATCGTTTATTTTTAAATTAATTTTTGAATTTATAAAATCTATGCTTACTTGATTATCTAATTCATCTTTATAACTTATATTTGTTAAAAGATTATTAAGCACTTTTACATAATAAATTATATTATCATACTTAGCTTTATAGATTACAAAATCTTCTTTTTTTTCATATAAAGAAACATTTTTTAAAATATTTGCTAAATCAATTTGTTCTTTACTAATAATTACTTGTTCTAAGTCATCATCAATTATTACAACTTCATTTTTAGTAATATAAACTTTTTTTTCATCAGGGTTTAAGTATTGCCATAAACTTTTTTCATTTTGATAATAAAATTTACCTTCATATATTAAAGTTTTATTACTCAAATCAACTACTTTTTGAATAAAATCAGCTTCAAAACTATTGTAATTTATATTATCAATTTTAAATGCAAAAGCAAAAATTCCACAAATACAAAGCAAAAAGATTTTTTTAATAATCATTTAAATACCTTTTAAATATCCTTTTATTTATTTTAACAAATATAATTATATTCAAAAATCAAAACCAAGAGGTAAATTTAAATGTTTAAAAGTATAGCAAAATGTATATTTGGAACTCGTAATGATAGACTTCTTAAAGCCTACAAAAAAAGAGTATTAAAAATAAATTCTTTAGAAGAAAAATATCAAAAATTAAATGATGAAGAAATTAAAAGCGAATTTCAAAACCTACAAAATAAAGTGCTTGAAGACAATAATAATTTAGATTTAGTTTTAGAAGATGTATTTGCAATAGTAAGAGAAGTTAGCAAAAGAACGCTTGGAATGAGACATTATGATGTGCAATTAATAGGCGGTATGGTTTTAAATGATAAAAGCATAGCAGAAATGAAAACAGGAGAAGGAAAAACCTTAGTAGCAACCTTACCTGTGGTATTAAACGCAATGACAAAAAAAGGCGTTCATGTAGTAACAACAAATGATTATCTAGCAGCAAGAGATGCTAATGAGATGAGTGCTATATATAATTTTCTTGGTTTTAGTGTTGGTATTTTAGTAGGAAACGACCATAGAAATAGAAAAGCTGTTTATGCGTGTGATATTGTTTATGGAACTAATAGTGAATTTGGTTTTGATTATTTAAGAGATAATATGTGCTTTGATGCTGAAGATAAAGTTCAAAGGGGACATTATTTTGTAATAGTTGATGAAGTTGATAGTATTTTAATAGATGAAGCTAGAACTCCATTGATAATTTCAGGGCCAACCAATAGAACATTAGATGGCTATATAAGAGCTAATGAAGTAGCTAAGCAAATGGTTCGCGGAGTTGCACCAGATGATCCTAAAGAAAAACCTAGTGGAGATTTTATAGCAGATGAGAAAAATAGAACTATTTTAATTACAGAGCAAGGAATTTCAAAAGCAGAAAAACTATTTGGAGTTGATAATTTATATAGTCTTGATAATGCTATTTTAGCTCATCAATTAGACCAAGCTTTAAAGGCTAATAATTTATTTTTAAAAGATACTCATTATGTTGTTAAAGATGGCGAAGTAATGATTGTAGATGAATTCACAGGTCGTATTAGCGAAGGAAGACGCTTTAGCGAAGGCTTACATCAAGCACTTGAAGCTAAAGAAGGGGTTAAAATCCAAGAAGAAAGTCAAACTTTAGCAGATATTACCTACCAAAATTACTTTAGAATGTATGAAAAACTTGCTGGTATGACAGGAACAGCACAAACTGAAGCAACTGAGTTTTCTCAAATATACAACCTTGATGTAATTACAATCCCAACTAATGTGCCTGTAATTAGAAAAGATTTAGATGATTTAATTTATAAAACTCAAGATGAGAAATTTAAAGCCGTAGTTGATGAAATAAAAAAAGCTAACGCAAAAGGACAACCTGTATTAGTTGGAACTGCAAGTATTGAAAAAAGCGAGCTTTTACACGAGTATTTAAAAAAGGCAAAAATAGCTCACAATGTATTAAATGCTAAAAATCACGCTCACGAAGCTGAAATAATCAAAGATGCAGGTAAAAAAGGAGCAGTTACTATTGCAACTAATATGGCTGGTCGTGGTGTTGATATAAAAATTACTGATGAGATTAGAGAATTAGGTGGCTTATATATAATAGGAACTGAAAGACACGAAAGCCGTAGAATTGATAATCAATTGCGTGGTCGTGCTGGAAGACAAGGTGATCCTGGTGTTAGTAGATTTTATTTAAGTCTTGAAGATAATTTATTAAGAATTTTTGGTGGAGATAAGCTAAAAGCAATTTTTACTAGATTAAAAATCGCTGAAGGTGAAAGCATAGAAAGCTCACTTGTAACTCGTGCAGTAGCAAGTGCTCAAAAAAAGGTAGAAAATCTTCATTTTGAAAGTAGAAAACATATACTTGAATATGATGATGTAGCAAACGAACAAAGAAAAACTATATATAAATATAGAAATGAATTGCTAGATACAAATTATGATATTGAGACAAAAGTTGAGCAAAACATAGCTGAATATGTGGATTATTTAATTCATAACTTAAATGATTTAAGTGCTGAAAATTTAGTAGAATTATTCAAAAATGAAATTAATTTAGATCTAGATTTAGAATTATTAAAAACTTTAAACACAGAAGAAAGCAGAAGTGTTATTATTGATGCAATAACTACTATGTTAAAAGTTAAATTTAGCATAGTTCCTGATAGTGAAAAGGAAAGAATTGAAAAATTATTATATCTACAAGTTTTAGATGGTGCTTGGAGAGAGCATTTGTATCAAATGGATATTTTAAAAACAGGTATTGGTCTTCGTGGATATAATCAAAAAGACCCATTAGTAGAATATAAAAGAGAAAGTTATAATTTATTTATGGAGCTAGTTGAAAGAATTAAAAGTGAAAGTATAAAAGTATTACTAATAATTCAACTAAGAATGCCTGAAACTAATGAAGAAATTCAAGAAATTGAAAAACCTATCAAAAAGCAATCAAGAAATGAACCTTGTGCTTGTGGTAGTGGTAAGAAATATAAAGATTGTTGTGGCAAAAGTGGGCCACAAAAAGGCGTATTTGCTTGAAATTCTTTATAATTAATCTTGAGCAAGATATAGAAAAAAGACAAAAAATAACAGCCCTTTGCGAAAGCTTAGGGCTTAATTATGAAATAATTAAAGCTGTATATGGCAAAGCGTTGAGTGAAGATGAAATAAAAAAAAATACCTATCCTAAAGAAGAACAATTAAAATTATTCAAAAGAACTTTAAGCCTTGGAGAAATAGGCTGCGCTATGAGTCATAGATTATGTTATCAAAAAATTATAGAACAAAATCTAGAAGATGCAATTATTTTAGAAGATGATGCAGTATTTGATGAAAATTTATTAGAATTTTTAAAATATAAAAATGAATTTCCTAAAGATTTAGAACTTTTATTATTAGGTCATTATAAGCAAATGTATTACGATGATGGTTTTATGATAAATAGTCCTTTTTATAAATATTTTAATATTCAGATAAAAAAATGGAATATTAAAAGAATTGTTGGTGGTGGTAATGGAACCCATGGTTATTATATTACCAAAAAAGGTGCAAAAAAACTATTAAACTTAATGAATAAAATATATATTCCAGCAGATTGGTATACAAATAATGATAGACATACAAATTTATATGCTTTGTATCCTACATTAATTAATCCAGATTTAGCAGAAACAAGTTCTACACAAGTAAATCCAATTAATAAAAAACGCTCAAAAATTAGTAAATATTTTAAATTATTGAAAAATAAAATACAATTTTTTATCCCGTCTTTAAAAAAGCCAAGAGATTATGTTTAGCTTAATTGCTAAACATAAAATCAATTTCCATTAATTCACATCTTCCATTATTGCAAGTATTTGCATTATTTGGATTTAAGAAATTACCATTACCCCTTCTAAAACTACCATCTCCAGTGCAATCAAACTGATTTAAGTATTCTCCTAATACATTATCTCTATTTCCAACTAAACCAATTAAAGTTAATGCCTCTATTTGATATCTTCCATTTGCCGTAACAGAAAGCTCTAAGCTTCTTAAATTATTAGCAGGTCTTACTAATTCTAAATATTCTTCTTCGCTTATATTTTCATTATTTGTTGGAATTACCACAACCCCGTGATTTGTAATAACTATAGGAATAGCGTGAGCTCTACCATTACTAAGGCTTACTAAAGCTATATATAAAGAACCAGCAGGAGAGCGGGTAAGTCTTATTAATTCTCTACCAATATCATCTCCAGTATAAACTGAACTTAAACTCCAATCAAATCTTGGCAATATATTTCTAGTTAAAGCCCAAATCGCCCTAACTCCTCTATGATAAATTGGCTCTCCGAATACCAACTCATTTCCCCAAAAGTTAAAAGCTCCTTGCATTAGATTATATAATGCTGGATTTCTTCTTTGAAAAGATATAAAAGGACTTCTATGCTCGCTATAATCAAATAAATAACCATTATTATCAAGTGCTAAATCAGGATTATATGGATATACTTGAGTTAATAAAGATACTATTTCAAAAGTTTGCAGCATACAAATTCCACAAATTCCACTAGCATCATTACTACTATCACTTGTTCTTGTTATCGCATAAAGTCTTCTTATCCAATTCTCATCTAAAACATTAAAATTAGCTAAGTTAAAGAAATTTAAATCTCTTTTTACTCTTCTTTCATTTCCACATTTGTGCGAATTAAATCCCGCATTTCTATAATTAAAATTCCATAAATCATACACACTACTATCAAAGAAAAATTGAGTATTCTTTAAAGAACTTCCCGCAAGATTAATTTTATAATAATCTTTTGTAACAACAAATAATCTTCCTAAATCACTACCCCTTGCAACTTCTAAAATATTATTTTTATTATCCACTATAAAAGAACCATCAAATAGATTTAAATTCCAATAAAAATCATTCTCTCTATCTTCAAAATTACATTTCTCAAATCTTAAATAACTAGCATTTAAATTAGATAAATTGGTCTTTAAACATTCAAAATTACCATTGTTATATAAAGCAATTTTACCTGAACTAAAATCATAATAAAAATTAGTTGGATTATTTTTATTTGCATTATTTTTACCCAAATAATACTTAGTTCTAACTCCACTTGTTCTATTTTCTACATAAAAATATATTGGTGTTTTTAAAGCATAATTTACAGGTGGCGCAATAGCTTCAAGCCATTCTTTCATAACGCCTTCAAAAATTTTTATTTTATTACCAAAATTATTTTTAGTAGCCACTAATAAGAAGTTTTTTTCTGTAATTTTCATATTTGAAAATGCTTTTAAGCTAAAAGCATCATTATTAATATCAAACCATTGAGATTTATCGTTTAATACACAAGGGCGAAGTTCTACATAATCACTCCCCATCTTGCCATTTTTCATTCTATCCCCAAGCGACGCACAAACCCAGCTATCATTATATCTAAAAGCAAGTCTTTTATATACATCATATCTTGTGATACTTGAGTTCTTACAATCTTGCATACCTACTAGCAATCTTCCATCAGCTAACTTAGGGCTAAGACAAAATAATTTTCCATCGTGTGATTGAACAAATAGTCTTGAATCTTGAATTTTATCAGCCTTATGTTGAGTAATAGAATCAGCAAAAAGTATTATATTTAATAAAAATACAACTAATATTTTCTTCATATTTTCTCCTTTTTTATATCATATAATAAAAATTATTATTAAGGAAAGCAAATGTTAGTTAAATACGATAGTTTTTATCCTAATTTAAATAAATCAGTTTTTGTAGCAAATGGAGCTAAAATCATTGGAGATACTACAATTGATGAATATTCATCAATATGGTTTAATGCAGTTATTCGTGCAGATGTAGCTAATATAAAAATAGGAAAATACACAAATATCCAAGATAATTCTACAATTCATGTAGCAAGAGCTTTATATGATGAACTAGGAGTTGAGATTAGCCCTAAAACACCTTGCATAATAAAGGATTTTGTAACCATTGGACATAACTCTATAATCCACGCTTGCACGATAAATTCCAATGTATTAGTAGGAATGGGAAGTGTGATTATGGATGGAGCAGTTATTAATGAAAACTCAATAATAGGTGCAAATTCATTAGTAACTAAAAATAAAGTTTTTCCACCAAATTCATTAATTCAAGGAAGTCCTGCAAAAGTTGTTAGAGAATTAAGCAATGAAGAAATAAAAGCTATTAAAAACCAAGCTTTAGAATATGCAGAAGTTAGTAAAAAATATCTGGAAAATTCTTAAAATCAAATTCCTTAAATTTTTAAGGAATTTAAATATTTTTTTATTTTATTTGCAAAAATACTTGCAAACTCTGGCTTTTTATCAAAATACAAAGCAGGTTCAATACATTCAATTTCATTTATATAAAGCCTATCAGCCAAAAACACATCACACCTTGCATAAAAGCTATCTTTTGGAATATATTTGCTAGCTAAAGATATAAGCTCATCGCTTGGATTAAAATCATCTATTTTTACACCATAATTATAGTTTGCTCTAAAATCATTATTTTTAGTTCTTAAAATACTATATTGATATGCTCCTTCAAAAAATACCAAACAAGCTTCGCTATCGTGATTAATGTATTCTTGAATTAAGGCTTTATCTTTATAAAATTGTAAATTAATATCATCATTAAACCTTGCCACACCATTTCCGCTTTGACCTATTAAGGGTTTTATGATTTGATTTGGTTTTAATTTTATATCTTTAATATCTACAATATTAGATTTTACAGCGTCTTTTATATCTAGTAAATATGATTTATCTAAGTTTTTTCTAATTAATTTTGTATTATTTATCAAAATAATATTATTTAACTCACAAAAATCTAAAAATCTCAAAAACTCATCTACTTTAAGAGAATAATCCCAAACACCAAGTGGCAAAATAACACAATCTTTTAAATTCTCATACTCTTGCCACACAAAAAACTCACACTCAAAACCCAAGCTCAAAAACTCATTTTTAAGTATTCTAAGACCTATAGAGCCCTCTTTATAAATATCTTGCATTGCTATATAAATTTTCATTTTGTTCCTAAAAGTGATATTAAAGGCTTATTTTCATCAGCTAAAACATTTACATTTACATCATATAAATCTTTTAACATTTGCTTTGTGATAATGTCATTTGCTAAACCTTTTTGATAAACTAAATTTTTATGTAAAACTATAAGCTCATCGCAAAACCTTGAAGCTAAATTTAAATCGTGCAAAACAACAATACTAATTAAGTTTTTAGTATAGGTTTGCTTTTGTAAAGCTTCAAGCAATAAGCATTGATAATGCAAATCTAAAGCACTCACAGGCTCATCAAGTAATAATGCTTTTGGCTCTTTTGCTAACACTTGAGCAAAACTTATCATCTGCCTTTGTCCGCCTGAAAGTGCGTTTATATTTTTATTAGCTAAATGATTAATATTTAAACCTTTCATTATATTCAATGCAAATTCTAATTCTTCATCTTTTATAAAAAGCCCTAATTTTTTTAATTTTCCAAGCAAAACTACTTCTAAAGCACTAAGATTTGCATTAGAATTAAAATCTTGCAACATATAAGCAATATTGTTTTGCCAAGATTTATAAGTTTTTTTATTTAAAATAAAATCATCTAAACTAATTTTTCCATCTGCTTTTACTCTGCCAAAAATAGCATCTAAAAGCGAACTTTTACCAGCGCCATTTGCACCTATTATTGCATATATTTTTCCATTTTCAAATTCTAAATTGATTTTATCTAATATTAAATTATTAGCTCTTTTAACATTTACATCTTTTAAGATTAGCATACCCTTCTCCTACTATAAACTATAAAAAAGAAAAATGGCACTCCAACAAAAGAAGTAACAATTCCAATAGGAAATAAAGTCCCTATTACTATAATCTTTGAAATCACAGAAGAAAAACTTAAAAATACAGCACCAATTAACATAGATGTAAGCATATAAAATCTTTGGTCTTCTCCTACAAGCATTCTAGCTATATAAGGAGATACAAGCCCAATAAATCCAATAACTCCTACAAAAGAAATAGCCGTTGCACTCATAATTGATACAATTAGCAATGCTTTAAATCTAAGATAAGATAAATTAACGCCCAAAACTTCAGCCCTATTTTCACCTAATCTAAAAGCACACAACGCCCAACTATCCTTTATAAGTAAAATAACACAAATAATCGTAACCACTCCAACTATAATTACATTAGTCCAATTTGATTTTTGAAGTGAGCCAAAAAGCCAAAAAACAATTTGTTGAGAAATTTCAGGCGCACTTATGTATTGAACTAAGGATAATAATGATTGAAATAAAAATAAAAGCGCAATACCTACTAAAATTAACATTTCAGAACTAAAAGCTCTTGATTTTGCAAACAAAAACAAAACACTAGAACAAACCATAGTCATAGTAAATGCACCAAGTGGAACAGCAAAATAAAGACTAATTCCTGCAAATCCAAATGCAATCACAAGTGAAGCTCCAAAACCAGCCGCAGCAGCTAGTCCTAAAGTATATGGACTTGCCATAGGATTGTTAAGTAAAGTTTGAATTAATGCTCCACCATAACCTAAAGCAGCACCCACAACTAAAGCCATAACAGCCATAGGTAATCTTAATGAATGTGTGATTATATACGATGTATTATCAACTTCAATATCAATAAAAAACGCTTTTAAAATTGATTTTACAACTTCAATAGGACTTATCATAGATGGACCTACAGCTATATCACACACAAAACCCAAAATACCCAAAAATATAAAAAATACAATAATTACAAATTTTTTTCGCTCATATTTTCTATGAGCGATTATTTCTTTACTTAAATTCATCTTTTATCACTTAGCTTGGATACCAAAAGAACCTGTTGGAATTATCGGAAGATATTTTTTGTGATAATCAATATAAGTTTTAATAGGGTCTATATCTTTGAATAAATCAGGATATAAAGCTTTAGCAATAAATTGCACCATAGAAGCATCAACTAGTGTTCTACTAGCTCCTTGATATACTGCAAAAAGTCTATTATCTTTTATAGCTGGCAAACTATCCCAACCTGCTCTAGTTTTAAAACCATTTAGCCTTTTATTTGCTTCTTCTTCATTAATTCCAATACCCATTACCATAGCTTCTGGATTTTTCTTAAGTTCAGTTTCACGACCAGCAATTATTATTACATCAGGCTTACTTGCTAAAACTTCTTCAGGATGAATTGGCATCCATTTTTCTACAAGTGGTGCTGCTATATTATCCCCACCTGCAAGGTCAATTAAAGCACCCCACATATCTTTACCAAAAGTATAACTATGCTCTTTTGGACCAAGATTTCCAAATTCTATATAAATTTTTGGCTTTTTAAGATTTGCTTTTTTAATTCTTTCTTGCACATCATCAATTATGCCTTTATAAAAACTTATAAGCTCATTTGCTCTTGCTTCGTTGTTTGTAATTTTTCCTATAACTTCGGTGCTTCTTATGTGTCTTTCAACACTTTCGCGGTTGTAATCAAGTATTACAATAGGAATATTTGCTTTATTAATTGGTTCAAGCTGGTCTTTTATCATCTCATATTGCCAATCAGCTAATACTAATAAATCAGGTTTTAAAGATAATACCTTTTCAACCGAAAATGTACTTAGCTCAACTTCTCCAACATCAGCTATATTATTTAACTCCGGTAAGACTTTAATATAAGCGTCCCAGCTAGCAGGAGTCCAACCAGTCCAAACTTCCTTAGAAAATCCTACTACATTTTTTAAAGCGTCCTTACCACCTACTGCTAAAAAGTCAGTATAGTAAAATCCAAGAACTATTCTTTTAGCAGGCAAATCAACCTTAACTTCTCTATCTAAAACATCTTTAATTACTTCCACTTTAGCATTAGCACCAACACATAAAACACTCGCCACAACTAAGCTTTTTAATAAGCCTTTAAACATTAGTTCTCCTTAATAATGATAATAAGAACTAATATTTTAAATAAAAAATATTAATAATAATTATTAATTTTAAAATTTTAAATACTTCTTAGTTTTTTAATCTCATCTCTATAAAACGCTGCTTGTTCAAAATCAAGCTCTTTTGCTGCTAGGTGCATTTTTTCTCTTAATTCATTTACTAATTTTGCTCGCTCGTTTGCTGGCATTTTTTCTATTTTTGATTTTTTTATAGAAACATTATCTTCGTTTTGTTTTAAAGTCTTTTCTAATTTTCGCTCAACACTTCTTGGAGTAATTTTGTGCAATTTATTATAAGCTTGTTGCAAGCTTCTTCGCTCACTCGTAATATCTATTGCTTCTTGCATTGATTTTGTAATTTTTTTAGCATATAAAATTACTTTTCCATTGACATTTCTGGCTGCTCTTCCCATTGTTTGAATTAAACTCGTAGTTGAGCGTAAAAAGCCTTCCTTATCAGCGTCTAAAATAGCTATAAGACTAACTTCAGGTAAGTCAAGTCCTTCACGAAGCAAGTTAATTCCAATTAGCACATCAAAATCTGCATTTCTAAGACCAATTATTAATTCATTTCGCTCAATTGCATCAATATCAGAATGCATATATTTACATTTTATCCCTAATTCTGTGTAGTATCTTTGCAATTCTTCTGCCATTTTTTTTGTAAGTGTTGTGATTAATACACGCTCATTTCTTGCAATCACCTTTTTAATCTCATCATATAAATGCTCTATTTGGTTTTCGCTATCAATTATGCTAATTTCAGGGTCAAGCAGTCCTGTTGGACGCATAATTTGCTGATAAACACACTCACCACTAAGCTCAAGCTCTAATTCAGCAGGAGTTGCACTTACAAATAAAAAAAAGCAATCTTTATTAATAAACTCATCAAATTGTAATGGTCTATTATCTAAAGCACTTGGCAATCTAAAGCCGTATTCAACTAGCACTTCTTTTCTAGCTCTATCGCCTGCAAACATTCCCCTAAATTGTGGCAAACTAACATGGCTTTCATCTACAATTACTAAAAATGGCTTTTGTTTTATTTTAAAATAATCAAATAAAGTATAAGGAGTTTCTCCTGCATTAAGCCCACTTAAATGTCTTGAATAATTTTCTATTCCTTTAGTCATTCCTGTAGTTTCTAGCATTTCTAAATCAAATTCAACTCGCTGTTCTAAGCGTTGTGCTTCTAATAATTTGCCTTGTTTTTTAAAATATTCTAACCTTTCATCAAGCTCATTTTTAATATCTTTACAAGCTCTTTTAAGCGTTGGAGTAGCGACTATAAATTGATTTGCAGCATAAAGTGTAAATTTATTTAAATCTTTTATTTTTTTATTATCAAAAGTATTAAAAGTATAAATTTTTTCTAATTCATCATCAAAAAATTCTAAGCGAATTGCATCATCTTCATAATAAGCTGGATAAATATCTATAATATCCCCATTTACACGGAAATTCCCCCTATCAAAAAACGCATCATTTCTAATATATCCCATAGCTACTAAATGAAGTAATAATTCTTTTTGTTTATAGCATTTGCCTACTTTAAAAAACTCTACCATATCAATATATTCAGCAGGATTTCCTAATCCATAATTAGCACTTACACTTGCAATACAAACGCAATCATCGTATGCTAAAAGCGAAGCAGTTGAGCTTAAACGAAGCCTTTCTAAATCATTATTAACCGAGCTATCTTTTTCTATAAATGTATCAGTTCTAGGAATATAAGCTTCAGGTTGATAATAATCATAATAGCTTATGAAATACTCCACATGATTATTCGCAAAAAAGCCTTTAAATTCGCTATAAAGCTGAGCGCAAAGTGATTTATTATGGCTCATTATTAAAGTAGGCATTTTAAGTTCATTGATCACATTTGCCATTGTAAAGGTTTTACCCGAGCCTGTAACTCCTAAAAGAGTTTGATATTTTTGTCCATTTTTTACACCATTTACAATTTTTTCTATTGCTTGTGCTTGGTCAGGTGATGGTTTATAATTACTAATTAACTCAAACATTTTAATCCTAAAAAATAATTTTTATTATTATATTAACTATAAATAATTAAAATCACAGCTTTAAAATTTGATTAAGGATAAACAAAATGAGCGATAACATAACAAGCACACTAAGTAATAAAATAGTAGAATTAATGGAAAAATATAAATATTTAGTAAGCGAAAACGAAAGACTTATGAATGAATTAACTCAAGCAAAAGCTAAATGTGAAGCACAATCATATGAAATTAGTAAATTAGAAGAAGAGTTATTAAATAAAAATCTAATTGAAGAAGAAACCTTAAAAGCAATAGAGCAAGTGCTTGGAAACAACAACTAAATTTACGATAACCTTAGGAGCTAGGGGCTATAATTTTAATGTTCCATCTAAAGAATTTTTAGCTTATTTAAATGATGATATAAATAAGCTAAAAAATCCTACAAAAAATATAGAAATACCACAATTTATTAATTTATATCTTAAAAAAAGTTACTCACACTTTCAATTAGTGCAAGAATTTGAAAAAATACAAAAAGAGAATTTAAAACTTAAAGAAGAGAATTTAAATCTTAAATCAGAGTTACAAAAACAAAACGATTATTTGATAAATATTATAAATATTCTTGACAATAAAGGAAAAATAGATGAAAAAAGCATTTAGTATGATAGAAATGATTTTTGCTATTGCTGTTATAGGAATATTAGCAGGAATTGCAATTCCTAAAATGATGGCTAATAAAGACACAGCACATATAGTGCAATTAAAAGAGCAAGTTGAAGCTATTAGAAAAGGTATTGAAGCCTACGCTGGAGCTAAGTATATAGAAACAGGTAGCAAGGATTATCCAGATGGATTATGTTATAATTCAAGTGGAAATATTGATAGTTGTACAGATTCTTTAAATAAAAACAGATTAATTTTTCAAGTAGTTATGCAAACACCTCCAGTAGCTAATGTAAATTGGATTGGCTGGACTAATTCTTTAACCAAACCAATATTTTTATATAAAATCAAGAAAAATATTCAAAAAGGTTATTTGTTTGAATATGATAAAGAAAATGGAACTTTTAAGTGTATAAATTCACATAGTAAGTGTGCTGCAAACACTTGTGCTTTACCTTGTAAAGACTTAGGAGAATAAGATGAAAAAAGCTATGAGTATGATGGAAATTATATTTGTAATAGTGATTATTGGTATATTAGCTGGCGTTGCTATTCCTAAATTATTTGTAGGTCGTGATGATGCACAAATATTAAAATTAAAAGAAACACTAGCTCTAATTCGTTCAGGTATAGGACAATATAAGCAAAATAGTCTTTATACAGATGGCACTTCAAAATATCCAGAAGGCTTATGTTTAAATACCTCTAAAGATAGTGGGATTTCGTGCAATGGTGCTAAGGAATTTTTTGGTGCAGTAATTAAAAATCCAGTAAAAAAAGGTTCAACACAAGGTATGTGGGATGCTTGGACACAAGCCCATAAAGATATTAATAATCAGACTTTTATATTTTATACTACCAATTCTAAAAAAGGCTATGTTTTTCAATACAACAAACAAGATGGTACTTTTAAATGTTTAAATAATTTTAATGATGCAAATAAGCAGATTTGCTTAGCTAAAACTTGTGCTCTTCCTTGTAAAGATATAGGTGAAACAGGATATGAAAGCAAATAAAAAAGCCTTTACTATGATAGAGTTAATATTTGCGATAGTTATTATCGGGATATTATCGGCTGTAGCTTTACCTAATTTTTTTGATTTAAAATTTAAATCTGATATAGCTAGCTTAAAATCAGAAATTGAAGGTATTAATGGCAAAATTAACGCTCAACTACTAAAAAATGTAATGGTAGGACAAGTATCAAGTTTTGAAACTTTGGATAATTTAAATTCTTCTGGAAAACCAATTGAACCTGATAAAATTTTTACAGCTTTATTTAAAGATGGCTTAGATAGAGGAGATGAGAATAAAGGTTGGCTTTTTTTAGCAAGAACAATAGCTACAAGCGATAAAGCATACTCTGCTTGGACTGATTTATATAACCCAGCTTATAAACCAGATAAAGATTTTCAAGATTACTTAGATAAAGAAAAGAAAGATAGTAATCTTATAGAAAATGAGAAAATGGAACTATATAGATACACATTTAATTCTAATATATATTATAAATTTATTTATAGAAGTATAAAATCAGAATTAATATGCGTAGAAGCAGTATGTAATAAGTGTAATAAGAAAAGAATTGATTCAATTAAAAATATGATTCCTTGTATCAAAAAAGCTTCTTGATGAATTATTACAAAGTAGCGATTTTAGGACATAATTTAGAAACTTTAACCTATGAAAGTGATGAAGAAATTAAACCATTTTCAAAGGTTGAAGTAAAATTACATAATAAAAATTGTCTTGCAATTGTTATTAATAAATGTGAAAAGCCAACTTTTAACACCAAACAAATAATAAGTATTTTCAATGAATTTCTAACTGATAATCAAATGAAATTAGCAGAATTTATGAGTAAATATTACGCTGCTAATATATCTTTATGTCTTGATAGTTTTATACTAAGCAAAAATATATCTAATACTAAAAATAATTTAAATATAAATATAAATTTACAACTAAATGAAAAACAACTTTTGTGTCTAAATAGTTTACAAAATAATAAAATGAATTTGGTTTTTGGAGATACAGGAAGTGGAAAAACTGAAATATATGCAAAATTAATTCAAGAATGCCTTAATGAAGGAAAACAAGCATTGTTTTTAATGCCAGAAATCAGCCTAACTCCACAAATGCAAAAAAGAATGAAAGTATATTTTAAAGATTTATTCATTACTTGGCATAGCAAAATTACTAAGGCTAAAAAACAAAAAGATTTAATAGAATTTGAATTAGGAAATAAGCCTTTAGTAATTGGTGCTAGGTCAGCACTTTTTTTACCTTTTAGTAATTTAGGATTAATTATCGTAGATGAAGAACACGATAATTCGTATAAATCTTCAAAATATCCATGTTATAACGCAAGAGATTTGGCAATTTATCTAGCAAGTATTACAAATGCAAAAATCATTTTAGGCTCTGCAACACCAAGTCTTCAAAGTTTTTATAATCAAAATATAAATAAATTTAGATTAAAAGGCACATATTTTCAAAGCGAAAAAGAAATTCTTTTTGACGATAGTCTTGAGACACCTAGCTCTAATTTACTTGATTTATTAGAAGATAATTTAAATAAAAAAGAGCAAAGTATGATATTTTTGCCAGTGCGTGGTAATTATCGTCAAGTTGTATGCAAGGATTGTAATTCAAGAAAAGTTTGTCCTAATTGCTCTGTGGCAATGAGTTTACATAATAAAACATATAAATGCCATTATTGTGGTAAAAAAGAGTATTTAAAAAATACTTGCGATAATTGTGGTAGCGAAATATTAGAAAGCAAAATAATAGGAACAGCTCAATTATGCGAAGAATTAAAAAAGGCTTTACCTAATGCAAATATTGCAAAATTAGATAGCGATGAATTAAGCTCGGCAACTAAACTTAAAGAAATACTAGAAGAATTTGAATTAGGAAATATAGATATTTTAGTAGGAACTCAACTAATATCAAAAGGACACGATTATAAAAATGTTACATTTTGTGCTATTTTAGGACTTGATGAATATTTATTCTATCCTGATTATAAAGCTCGTGAAAATACACTTGCCCTTGCTATTCAAGTAGCTGGTCGTGCAGGAAGAGGCAAAAAAGCTAAAGTGTTAATAAATACTCAAAATAAAGATTTTTTTGAAAAATATTTACAAAATTATGATGAATTTTTAGAAGATGAGAAATTTTTTAGAACTAATTATCCACCATTTAAAAGACTATTAAGATTAATTATTGCATCAAAAAACGAAATAGAAGCAAGTAATTTATGTGAAGACTTGGCAAATCATTTAAAAAATAGTAAAGAAAACGATAATGATTATGAAATAATAGGCTATGGAAAATGTGCTATAGAAAAAATTAACAATAATTATAGATATTATATTTTGCTCCGTTCAAATAAAAAAATGTTACTAAGTAACCTAGCCTTGCACTACAAACAGTTACAAAAAGTAACAATTGATATAGACCCTATACATTTTTCTTGACAAAACTACTTTTTTATTATCTAAAGCATTTATAATCTTTTTAAAAATTTTAAAGGAGTTAATATGGCATTTTTAGAAGAATACCAAAAATTAGTTGAAGAGCGTGCTGCTCTTAATGTCCCTGCATTGGTTTTAAATGTAGCTCAGACAAAACAATTATGTGAGCTTTTGGAAAACAACGATAAAAATAGCGAAAAATTAAAAGATTTATTAGCTAATCGTGTTGGTGTTGGTGTTGATGATTCTGCGCTTATTAAATGTGATTTCTTAGAAAAAATACTATTTAACAATAGTAAATGTACCTGTATAAATAAATCTGAAGCAATATCAATGCTAAGCACAATGCTTGGAGGTTATAATGTAAGAGTATTACTTAAAGCTTTAGAAAACAATGAAATTGCAGAGCTTGCTGCAAATGCTTTAACTAATATTATTTTCGTTCATGATGGTTTTGATAAAGTTGCTGAATTACATAAAAAAGGAAATAAATTCGCAACCAAAGTTCTAACAAGTTGGGCTAATGCAGAATGGTTTATTAAAAGACCTGAAGTAGCATCTGAAATTGAATGTATATGCTTTAAAGTAAATGGAGAAACAAATACAGATGATTTAAGTCCAGCAAGTGAAGCATTTACTAGAAGTGATATTCCTTTACACGCACAAGCAATGCTAGTTAGAAGACAACCAGGTAGTATTGAAAAAATAGAAGAACTTAAAAAATCTGGCATTCAAGTAGCTTATGTAGGTGATGTTGTAGGAACTGGCTCAAGCCGTAAATCAGCAATAAATTCAGTTCAATGGCACATAGGTGAAGATATAAAAGGAGTTCCAAATAAACGCACAGGCGGTGTGATTTTAGGACAAACTATTGCTCCAATTTTTTTCAATACCGCTCAAGATAGTGGTGCTTTACCAATAGTTTGTGATGTTACAAATCTTGAAATGGGAGATAGATTTGTTGTTGATATTGCAAACGGACAAATTAAAAAAGATGGTAAAGTTGTTTCAACTTTTGAAATAAATCCAAATACTCTTTTAGACGAAGTTCGTGCAGGTGGCAGAATTCCACTAATCGTAGGTCGTGGATTATGTGCTAAAGCTAGAGATGTTTTAGGTATGCCAAAAGAAGAAATATTTGAAAAACCATCTCAACCTGAAGTAAAAGTTAAAGGTTATACATTAGCTCAAAAAATGTTAGGTCGTGCTTGTGGTTTAGAAGGCGTTGTTCCTGGAATGTATATAGAGCCAAAAACTACAACAGTTGGTAGTCAAGATACAACAGGACCAATGACAAGAGATGAGATTAAAGAACTTGCTAGCTTAGGATTTAATGCTGATTTTGTATTACAAAGTTTTTGCCATACAGCAGCATATCCTAAATCAAGCGATGTAACAACACACACAACATTACCACATTTTATGAGTTCAAGAGGTGGGGTTTCACTTAAACCAGGTGATGGGGTAATTCATAGTTGGCTAAATCGTTTTGCTATGCCTGATGAAGTTGGAACTGGAGCTGATTCACATACAAGATTTCCAATAGGTATTAGTTTTCCTGCAGGTTCAGGACTTGTAGCATTTGCTGCTGTAACAGGTGCTATGCCACTTAATGTGCCTGAGAGTATTTTAGTTCGTTTTAAAGGCGAATTACAACCTGGTGTTACATTAAGAGATTTAGTAAATGCAATTCCTTATGTAGCTATAAAAGAAGGTTATTTAACGGTTGAGAAAAAAGGCAAAAAGAATATTTTTGCTGGTAAAGTTTTAGAAATTGAAGGCTTAGAAAATCTAAAAGTAGAACAAGCATTTGAATTAAGCGACGCAAGTGCTGAAAGAAGTGCAGCTGCATGTTGTGTTAATTTAAGTAAAGAAAGCATAGCTGAATATTTAACTTCTAATATAAGCTTAATTGATGCCATGATTGAAGCTGGATATGAAGATAAAAATACACTTTTAAGAAGAAAAGCTAGAATGCAAGAATGGCTTAATAATCCTACATTATTAAGAGCTGATAAAGACGCTAGTTATGAGCATATTTTTGAAATAGATTTAAATACTATAAAAGAACCTATCCTAGCTTGTCCAAACGACCCTGATGATGTAGCAACTCTTAGTGAAGTATTAGCAGATAGCAAACGCCCACAAAATATTGATGAAGTATTTGTTGGTTCTTGTATGACAAATATAGGACATTATAGAGCTTTAGGAGAAGTTATTAAAGGTAAAGGTATGCTTAAAACTCGTCTATGGGTAGCACCTCCAACAAAAATGGATAAAGCTCAACTAACAAAAGAAGGATATTATTCAATTTATGGTGCAGCAGGTGCTAGAATTGAAGTTCCAGGATGTAGCTTATGTATGGGTAACCAAGCTCGTGTAAATGATGGAGCTGTTGTGTTTAGTACAAGCACAAGAAACTTTGATAACAGAATGGGTATAGGCGCTCAAGTTTATTTAGGTAGCGCTGAATTAGCTGCTGTTTGTGCTTTACTTGGTCGCTTACCAAACCCAAGCGAATATTTAGAATTAGTAAATGATAAAATAAGCGATAGCAAAAAAGCTAATATCTACAAATATCTAAACTTCAATGAAATTGAAAACTTTAAAGTAGATTAATAATCTAGGGCATTTTGCCCTAGAACAATTTATTAATAAACTTTTATAATAATTAAGCTAAATCAATAAAACAAACAAAAAAGACAAATATAATCTCATTTAAAAATATTATGAAAGGATTTTTATGGAAAGTTTATATCCATTTGCACTTATTATTCACATTTTTTGTGCGATTATTTTTGTTGGTTATTTGTTTTTTGATGTTGTTATATTTAGTCGTGCTAAGAAAAATCTAAGCCAAGAATTAGCACAACAAATTCAAGAAAGCATAACTAAAAGAGCTATTAAGATTATGCCAATTTGTGTAGTATTATTAATACTTACAGGCGGTATGATGATGAGTAGATGGGTTGGTAGCGAGATTGGCTTTTTTGACACTACATTTCAGAAAATTTTTATGCTAAAAGTTGCTTTTGCAAGCTTAATTTTTATAATGGTAGCTATTAGTTTAATTTTCAAATTCGTAATCAAAAAACCAAATCCTTTAAACAAAATAATACACCCACTAGCATTAACTCTAGCTATTCTTATTGTGCTTTGTGCTAAGTTAATGTTTTATGTATAAATTAGTAATATCTTTAATATTTTTTAATATAGCTTTATGTTTATACTTTGCTAGTTTAGATGCTTTTTATAGTATCCAACTAGCATTTTATGCTAATTTAATAATTCCATTTCTAAGCTATTTAAGCCTTAAAAAATCATTACCTAAATTCCAAATTGCTAATACACCTAGATTTTTTATACAAAATACAAACCCTATTTATATACCAAAAAAAGGAATTAAAGAGAATTTTAAAGCAATTAAACATTATAAAATATTTATAAATATATATAAATTTTTAGCCTATGTTTTTTTTATAATACTCGTATTAATATTAATTAATAATAAGCTTTTTAATATAATTGCTTTTTTTGCAAGTTCTTTTGTAATAATTTTAAACTTATTATTAGTAAGGATATTTAAATGATAAAAACAATCAACTCTTTAAGAGCATTATTATTTGCATCTTTGCTATTGTTTGTAGGAAATTCTTTTTTACTAAGCTCAAATTCTATACTACTAAAAAATCTTGGATATGATGAATTTTATGTAGGATTAGTAAGTTCAAGCATATATTTTGGTGCATTAATTAGTACATTTTTTTCTCATAGTCTAATTCAAAAAGTAGGACATATTAGAAGTTTTGGTTTTTTTACTTCACTATTTGCTATAGCTGCAATTTTGCATATATTTACAAAAGAAATATATTTTTGGGCTATTTTAAGATTTACAATAGGATTTTCATACTATACATTATTAGTAATTATTGAATCTTGGATAAATCAAAAATCAAAAAACGAAATTCGCTCACGAATGCTTTCAATTTATGAAATAGTATTTTATTCTGGTTTTGCCATAGGAGTATTATTGTTATATTTTGAACCAGATTACAATAATGTATTTATAATAGCTGTTATAGTGATTTTATTATGTTCGTTACCGCTTAATTTGTTAAAAATCAAACAACCTATCCTTAAAGAAAGGCGTAAAATCAGTATCCCAAATATTTTTAATGTATCAAAATTAGCATTTATATCAGCATTTGTTGGTGGCTTTTTAATGAATGGATTTTTTTCTATGTCTCAGACATATTTTCTAGCATTAAATTACAATATTCAAGATATATCTTTGCTAATTTTCACAGCAATGTTAGGCGGATTTATAGCACAATTATTTATAGGTAAATTTTCTGATACTTATGGTAGAAAAATAGCGATTTTATCTTGCGTAATACTTGCATTTTTTGCAAGTTTAGGGCTATATTTTTTAGCAAGTAACAAAATTGCTATATTTATTTTATGCTTTTTCCTTGGAATGGGTCTTTTTTGTGTATATGCTTTAGCACTTGCAAGGGCTAGTGATAGAGCAAAAGAAAGCTCGCAAATGCTTGAAATCGGAAGAACGCTAATGTTTGCTTATGTTTCAAGCTCTGTTTTATCTCCTATAATTTTAGGCTTTATGATAAGTAATTTTGGAGCTAATGCTTATATTTTAGTTTATATAGTTTTATTGTTTTTCTTAGCTATTTTTACTCTTACCCAACCAAAAATTGACGCTGTAAATAGAATAGAATTTGAGCAAAAACCAAGTCAATTTGTGCATTTAGGCAACGATGAATAATATAAATACGACTTTAAATTCTTTAGTAAATAGTGATTTAGGGCTAAAGCAACAAGGGAATTTAAAACCCAATGTAAAAGATACAAAAGATATTAAAGAACCCTTAAAAGAAGGTAGTTCATTAATAAACGAAGCCTTAAGCGAAGATGAAACACTAGAGCTAGGTCTTAAAAAAATCGTAAATAAATTACTTGATGGAATAAAATCAAGTAAAGATTTAAACCAACTAGGCGAAAATGCAAAAAACATAAATATTTCAAAAAATATTGCTCAAGATATTAAAGAATTAAAAGCAATTTTAAGCAAGGATAAGGATTTAGAAGTATTTGTAAATAAACTTGATAATTTATTAAATACCAAAATGCAAGATTCAAAAGCCTTATTTCAAGCTTTAAATAATTCAGGAGTATTTTTAGAGAGCAAACTAAGAGCTAATCTAAACGAACAAGCCTTACCACAAAGCTTTTTTAGGCTTATTTCATTTATGAAAAATATCAAAACAAGTGATTTAAAAAGTGAGATTTTTAAACTTGGTCAAGAGCAAATGAGTGCCGAAAAATCCCTTGAAAAATTAGAAAATTTTATAAATCAAAAATTAGAAAATAAATCAACCACTACCCCTGTTATAAAAACTTTAGAATTATTAAAAAACGCTAGAGCGTATTTGCAAAAAAATACCGAACCACTAAAACTAATTGAAGTAGCAAATAAATTAGAAGATAAAATCAATAAAGAAATAAAAAACCTAATAAATATTGAGGTTAAAAACGATAAAGTAAAAAGTATATTACCAAAATTAGCAAGTTTAAAAGCTGATATTCAAAACATAAAAAATCTAGCAAAAGAAATCATAAACAACCCATCAAATGTGCAAAATAATTATAAAATTTCAAATAATGAGAATAATATTTTAAGCAAACTTGAAAATATTAAAGAAATTCTAAAAAATAATAATGATATTTATACTAAAGATACTAATAAAATTGAAATAAAAACAACAAAAGAATTTGAAAATAAGGAAAATCAAAAAATCAATAATTTAAATTCTAAAACCACAGATGATAAAATAAAAGCTACTGAAAAACCTATAGAAAAATCAAGTGAAGATATAAAAAGTGATTTAAAAGCTTTACAAGATATAACAAAATCTCAAGATATTAAACAAGAATTAAAATTGTTAAACAATCCAGAAATCAAACAAGCAATCAATCAAAACAATACAATAAGTTCTATTTTAAATAGCGAGAATTTGAGTTTGCAAAATAAAATTGAAAGTTTGACAAAATTACTAAGTGCTAATTTAAAAAATGAAGAAAGTTTTAAAAATTATATAAATACTCAAGAAATAAAAAGCCTAAAAACTCACTTAAATCAAGCCAAAAAAGATATAAATCAGGTTGTAACTAGAACTGCAGAACATATAAACAACTCCATTTCAAACGATGCTAAATCAATACTGCTTCAAACTTCAAAAGTAGCTTTAGCAAAAGATAATAAAGTAGCCTATGATATGAGCCAAAAACTATTAAATCAAATAGAATTAAACCAAATAATATCAGTTGCAAATAATGAAGTAAATACATATTTACCCTACTCTTTAGATGATTTAGATGAATCAAATATTAGTTTTAAAAGTGATAGCGAAGATAAATTTTACGCACAAATTAAGCTAAAATTTAAAAGACTTGGAGCTATTAATATTATGCTTGGTTTAAATCAAGATAAATATTTAGATATTAATATGATGATAGAAAATGATAATTTTAGAGAAATCTTAATCAATCACGCAAGGGGTTTTAAAAAAGATTTAAGAAAAGCTGGTTTAATTACTTCTAATTTCTTTATCAGTAAATTAAGAGAAAGCAAATACGAAGATGAATATACATTAGACTTAGGATTTAATAAAAAAGTATGAGTAAGATAAGAAAAGCCCTAGCCTTAGGCTATAACAAAGATAAAAATAATGCTCCAAAAGTAATGGCAACAGGTAGCGGAGAAATTGCCGAAAGAATTATAAAATTAGCTAACGAGCATAATATTCCTATTAAAGAAGATGAAGAATTATGTGAAGTATTAAGCAAATTAGAATTAGGAGAAGAAATTCCACCTGCAATGTATAAGGCTGTTGCCGAAGTATTTTCATTCATTTATAGAATGTCAAAAGAAATGAAATGATTATTTTTTTAAATATTTATAATAATATTTAAATTAATAAATATCAAGCTTTTAAAATTATTCCATTAACTTATTTTCATATTTTAATATTATAATTTTTATATAACTTAAAAAATTAAGTTTTATTTAAACTAAAAGGAGAATTTATGGAAAAGTTATCTCGTAGAAGCTTTTTAAAAGGTGCAGCAGGAGTAGCAGCTAGTGCGTCAAGTTTAGGTGCTGTTGATTTTGTAGCAGGTGATCCAATAGGTGCAGTAGATGGATTTAGTGCTACGCACTTTGGAGCTTTTTATCCTATTGTTAAAAATAATAAATTAGAAAGCATAATACCATTTGAAAAAGATGAGTGTCCTACAACATTATTACAAGGAGTTTTATCTAGAACCTATGCTCCAGATAGAATTAAAAACCCAAGC
>NZ_JACGAR010000016.1:0-42645 GCF_020137585.1 Campylobacter sp. RM12654 | reverse complement strand
AAAAAAAATAAATTTACATTGCTTTTTTATTTTTAGCAATGTAAATTAACTATTTTTAAATATTAGCTAGGCGTTTTGAAGTGCTAATAACGCTATCAGGATTAAGCGACATTGAGCTAATGCCTTTTTGCTTTAGCCAAACGGCTAAATCTATATGATCACTTGGACCTTGACCACAAATTCCTACATATTTATTTGCTTTTTTACAAGCTGTAATTGCTCTTTCTAACATAAATAAAACCGCTTCATCTCTTTCATCAAAATCAGCCACTAAAATATCCATTCCACTATCTCTATCAAGTCCTAAAGTAAGCTGGGTTAAATCATTGCTGCCTATACTAAAACCATCAAAATATTCTAAAAACTCATCGCATAAAATAGCATTACTAGGCACTTCGCACATCATAATCACTCTTAAGCCATTTACACCACGCTTTAAGCCATTTTTTGCTAATAGATTTATAACTGAATTTGCTTGTGATAAAGTCCTTACAAAAGGCACCATAATTTCAATATTATTTAGCCCCATTTCATCTCTTGCTATTTTTAAAGCTTCACATTCAAGCTTAAAGCATTCCGCAAAACTAGGAGCTAAATATCTACTTGCACCTCTAAATCCTAGCATAGGGTTTTCTTCGTGCATTTCGTAAAATTCTCCGCCTAATAATTTTCTATATTCATTAGTCTTAAAATCACTAAGTCTAATAATCACAGGCTTAGGATAAAAAGCAGCTGCAATTGTAGCTATACCTTCGGCTAATTTTGATACAAAAAATTCTCTTGCATTAGAATAGCCTTTGCTAGCTTCATTTATTTTATTTCTTAAATCATCATTTATATTTTCGTAATCTAAAATAGCATTAGGATGAATGCCTATGTGATTATTTATAATAAACTCAAGTCTAGCAAGTCCTACACCATCATTTGGCATTTGTGCGAATTTGAATGCTAATGCAGGATTTCCCACATTCATCATTATTTTTACACCGCAATTTTGCATTTCAAATTCTTCATTTTCAATTACTTCGTATTTTAATGCCCCTTCATAAACCCTACCTTCATCTCCATGAACACAACTAACGCTTACTAAATCTCCATCTTTTAATATAGTTGTAGCATTACTAGTGCCAACAACTGCACCAATTCCTAGCTCTCTTGCAATAATTGCTGCATGACAAGTCCTACCACCCCTATTTGTAACTATTGCTGCGGCTTTTTTCATAACAGGTTCCCAGTTTGGATCTGTCATATCAGTAACTATTACATCTCCAGCATTTACACGAGAAATCTCGCTAATATCGTTTATAACCTTAACTACCCCAACGCTTATTTTTTGTCCTATTGCTCTACCTGTTATTAGGACTTTTGATTCTTCTTTTAATTTATAGCTTATATCTTTTTTCTTTTGAGATTGAACGGTTTCAGGTCTTGCTTGAAGTATATAAATCTTACCATCTAATCCATCTAATCCCCATTCTATATCCATAGGTCTTTTATAATGCTCTTCTATAATTAAAGCATATCTTGCAAGTTCGTTTATTTGCTCATCATTTAGGCTAAATTTATCTTGCATATTTTTAGCTACATCTACTACTTTTACGGCATTTTCTCCTGCTTTTCTTTCTTCTTTAAATTCCATCTTAATTAACTTTGAGCCAATTTTTCTTGAGATTATTGCTTTATTATTGTTTTTTAGGCAAGTTTTTGATACATAAAACTCATCAGGATTCACCGAGCCTTGAACCACACATTCGCCTAATCCATAAGATGAAGTGATAAATACAACATCTTTAAATCCACTTTCAGTATCAAGGCTAAACATAACCCCGCTACTTCCTTTATCGCTTCTTACCATACGCTGAATACCAGCACTAAGCGATACTTCAAAATGTGAAAAACCCTTATGCACTCTATAAGAAATCGCCCTATCATTATAAAGTGATGCAAAAACCAAACGGATTTTATCCAATACATCATCAATTCCACTAACATTCAAAAAAGTTTCTTGCTGACCAGCAAAAGAAGCATCAGGCAAGTCTTCTGCGGTAGCTGATGAGCGGACAGCAAAAGTGCCTAATCCATCGCTATCTAATTCTTTATAAAACTTAGTGATTTGCTCTAAAAATAAAGGCTGAAAATTAGCTTTAGTTATTAAGCTTCTAATCCTTGCTCCACACTTAGCAAGTGCATCTAAATCATCAGGATTTAAATTCTTTAACTCATTAGTAATTATTTCATCTAAATTATTGTATTTTAAAAAATCTCTAAAAGCTTGTGCCGTAGTTGCAAACCCATCAGGCACTCTAACCCCACTACTAGCAAGATTTGAAATCATCTCGCCTAAACTAGCATTTTTACCACCAACTATTTCTACATCGCTCATTCTAAGTTTTGAAAAAGCTAAAACATATTCCATTTTCACACTCCTTTTTGATAGAATTATTTTATTTTAACAAGCAAGGATAACTTAAATGAAACAATTAAATAAAAAAATTGTGTTTTTTATAAGTGATGGAACAGGAATAACCGCTGAAACATTTGCTCACTCGGTATTAGCTCAATTTGAAGATGAATATGTTTTCACACAAATTAGAGAACCTTTTATAAATACTGAAGAAAAGGCGATTAAAGTTGCAAATAAAATTAATGAATTAGCAAAAACCGATATTCCGCTAGCATTTAGCACTTTAATTAATGTAAATATTGCTAATCATATTAAGAATTCTAATTGTGTTTTTATAGATTTATTAGAACCTTTTGTTAGCTTAATTTCAAATAAATTAAATGTAAAACCTAGCATAAAACAAGGTCTATCCCACTCAAACACTCATAATAAAAATTATCAAAATAGAATAGAAGCTATTAATTTTACTTTAGAACACGATGATGGGCAATTCATCTACGCACTTGATAATGCTCAAATAATTTTAATAGGGGTTTCAAGATCAGCAAAAACACCAACTAGCCTTTATCTTGCTATGCAATATGGAATTAAGGTAGCTAATTATCCACTAACTCCTGAAGATTTTAAGGCTTGTGCTTTGCCTAATGCTTTAAAGCCTTATAAAAACAAGCTTTTTGGTCTTAGCATAGACCCATATCGCCTAAGTGAAATACGCAACGAAAGGCTGCCTAATTCTGAATACGCAAGTATAATTAATTGTAAAAATGAAGTAAAAAATGCAGAATTTTTAATGAAGATAAACAATATCCCATTTTTAAATATCACAAATAAAAGCATAGAAGAAGTAACTTCTACTTTATTAGATATATTTGATATACATAATTAATTATTACTTAAAAATAATTATTAATTATTAATATTTATCTTATAAGATTTTTTATATTTATATTAAGGAGATAAAAATGAAAAATCTTATAAAAATTAGTGTCGCAACAACCCTTTCAATTAGTTTGTATGCTAACAATATAAATGAAGAAATTGCTACAAAAGAATATGATGCTCAAAAACTAGCAGATATTATTGTAAAGTTGAATGTTATGGGAGATAAAAGCAAAAAACCAAATCATCATAAGGGTTTTTGCGTAGGTGGAGTTTTTAAGCCAGATAGTAATATTAATGAATATTTTAACATTGAGCTATTTAAACAAAAAAGCATACCTGTAAATGGAAGAGTTTCTTTAGGTGGTGGTGAATTAAATGATAAAAGTAAAGCAAGGGGTTTAGCTATTAAGCTAGAAGGAGATAATGATAATTGGACTATGGTAATGCTAAGCAATCCAATTAATTTTGCAAAAACTCTAAAAGAATTTGGATATTTTCACGAAATGCAATTACCTGATGAAAATGGTAATGTAAATAAAGAAAAAATAAAACAAGCTTTTAGCGAAGTTCAATCTTTTAAAAATTTTGCAGAATATACTAAAAATATAGGGTTTTCAAAAAGCGTTGCTAATACTCAATTTTATAGCGTTCATACTTTTTTCTTTGATGATAAAAACAATAACAAATTTCCAGCTAGATGGACTTTTAAACCAAAAGATGGAGTTAAATTTTTAAGCGAAGAAGAAATAAAAACAACAAGCAATGATTATTTAGCAAAAGATTTTCAAGAAAAAATAAAAAATGCTCCTATTGAATATGAATTATTTTTTACATTACCAAATGAAAATGATGAATTGTATTCAACAAATGCTTTATGGCAAGGAGAACACAAGCAAATTTTTGCAGGGACTTTGCAACTTACACAATATAATGGCTTAGATTGCAATCTTGATGTATATTTTCCTTGGGATATGACAAAAGGAGTATATGAGCCAAAAGATGAACTTTTTATACCAAGAAACGAAGCTTATATAATAACTTTTGGTTATAGACAATAAGCTAAAGGGGTTTTAGAATTTGAAATATTAATTTCAAATTCTAATTATTTTAAGAGTTTATATATTTCATTAAAGTTACATAGCACAAATACGCCATAGCAATGGTAATTAACCAACCTATTAAAGCTAGTAGTTTAGAGTGTTTATAATCTCCTACTATATTTTTCTTATAAGCTGCAATTAATATCACACATAAAGCAATAGGCAATATAAAACCATTTAAAGTCCCTACCAAAATTAATACTGCAGTTGGTTTTCCTATAGTTGAAAATACTAAAGTAGAAAATATAATAAAAGCTATTATTATATTATTTTCATTCTTTTTAAGCCAAGGACTAAAGCTTGATATAAAACTAACTGATGTATAAGCACAACCAACCACTGAAGTAATAGAAGCAGCCCAAATTACAATACCAAAAACAACACTACCAAAATTACCCAAAATATATTCAAAAGGAGTAAGAGCTGGATTGTTAGGATTTAAACTAACGCCTAAAGAAATAACCCCTAAAACTGCTAAAAATAAAAATACCCTAATAATACTAGCTATAATTATTCCTGAAACCGAACTTTTACTAACTTCTTTTAGGTTTTCAACACCACAAATCCCCGCATCAAGTAAGCGATGAGCACCTGAAAAAGTAATATATCCGCCAACCGTTCCGCCTATTAAAGTAACCAAGCTTAAAGCATCAAATTTTGATGGAGCAAATGTCTCAATAGCCACTTCTTTTAAAGGTGGATTTGATTTAAACACAATATAAATTATTATAAGTATTAATATAGCACCTAAAATCTTAGCAAATCTATCCATATGTGCACCTGCGTCTTTATTAATGAAAATACCTATAGCAATTACTGCACTAATACAAGCTCCTAAAATAGGATTTATCCCAAAAATAGTTTCAAATCCAAGTCCAGCACCTGCAATATTACCTATATTAAATGCAAGTCCACCTAAAATTATCAAAAATGATAATAAATATCCTACACCTGGAAAGACCTTATTAGCAATATCTTGAGCTTTTAATTTACTAACTGCAATAATTCTCCATACATTAAATTGAACCCCAATATCCATTAAAACCGACATTAAAATAATAAAAGCAAAACTAGCCCCTAAGCTTTGCGTAAAGCTAGCAGTTTGAGTTAAAAATCCAGGTCCAACTGCTGAAGTAGCCATTAAAAATGCAGCACCTAATATAGCTTTATTATTTTTCATTAATTACTCCTTATGCTTATATTGTTTTCTTCTAAAGTTTTTTTGATTTTTTGTGCAAATAAAAGTGCTTTTTTGCTATCTCCATGAACGCATAAACTATCAGCTTTTATATTAATTTTTTTACCATTTTCACTGATTACATATGAATGTTTTATCATATTTAATACTTGATTTATTGCTTCATCTTCATTTTCAATTAAAGCATTTTCTTTAGTTCTTGATACTAATAAACCATCATCTGTATATCTTCTATCAGCAAAAACTTCACTAATACTATTAATACCTACATCATTTGCTGCACTAATTAAACAAGAATTGCTAAGCCCCATTAATGCTATATCTTTGCCTAATTTTGCAACTTCTATTGCAATATTTTTTGCTAAGTCTAAATCAACACAAGCCATATTATATAAAGCTCCGTGTGGTTTAACATAGCTTAATTTTATCCCCACTAATTCGCACATTTGCTTAATCGCACCAAATTGATAAGCAAGTAGTGCTTGTAATAATTCCTTATTCAAATTCTCATTAGTTCTTCCAAAATTTGCCCTATCATTAAAGCTTGGATGAGCTCCTATTCTTAGCTTATATTCTTTAGCTTTAATTAAAGTATTATATATTTCTTTATATCCGCCAGCGTGAAGCCCACAGCATACATTAACAGAGCTTATTAAAGCTAATATCTCATCATCATTTTGCATACCTTCAGCTAAATCTGAATTAAAATCAATTCTCACTTGCATACTCCTTTATTTGATTTATATGTGAAATTCTTTCTTTTTTTGCCATTAGAGCTTCTTCAATACTTACTAATTCAAAACTAATCTTAGAATTAATTCTACTTTGAGCAAAAAGCCCTAAATCAGCTTCAATTACTTGAGCAATTTTTGGATAACCGCCTGTTGTTTGTGCGTCTTTTAATAAAACTATAGGCTCTCCACTACTTGGAACTTGAATAGTTCCTGCACTAACTCCGTGAGATGGTAAGCTTAATTCATTGATTAAATTAAGTTTAAAATCACTATTTAGCCTATATCCCATTCTATTACTTGAGCTTGATATATTAAATTCTTGATTTAATAAATTATGCTTTGCTTCATCACTAAAAAGCTCCCATTCAGCACCTTTAATTATTCTTATTTTATCTCTTGGTTTTATCCTAGATACTGCTATTTGAGATAAATTCATTCTTGAACCTATGCTTAATTCATCGCCTACTTTTAATGCTCTACCATTAAATCCACCAAAAGATGCGCTAAGATTTGTAGAAGCTGAATTAAGAACAAAATCAGCACTAAAACCACCATAAGCACAAATATAAGCACACATTCCTGACATAGCTCTTATTAATCTAAGAGTTTTTCCTGCTTCAATTCTAATTCTATAATTATTATGAATTGGCTTTTCATCTATGAATGCTTCATAATTTGCCCCTGTGATACAAAAAGTCATTGCCTTATTGCAATATATTTCTATCCCACCTAAAATCACTTCAATTGCAGGTGCATTTAAGTCATTTCCTAATAAAGCATTACCTAACATAAAGCTCCACTTATCTAAAGCCCCACTCTCATTTACCCCATAACCTTTATACGAAAACCTACCTAAATCTTGAATAGTTGCAATTGATGATATTTTTGTAATTTTCATAATCTCTCCTTAATACTATTGATTACAAATTTTAATCTATCACCTGCTTTTAAAAGGCTCGGATTTTCGCTATTTACATCAAATAATTTTGCCTTTGTATTTCCTATGATATTCCATCCACCTGGACTTTGATAAGGATATATTCCTGTTTGAGCTCCGCCTATACCAACCGAACCTGCTGGAATTTTAAGTCTTGGTGTGCTAAGCCTTGGAGTGTGTAAAATCTCATTTAATCCACCCAAATATGCAAATCCTGGTTGAAAACCTATAAAATAAACATCATAAATAGGCTCGGCGTGTAATTTAGCAAACTCACTCATACTCATACCTTTAGCCTTTGCAATTACTTTTAAATCAAGTCCTAAATCCCCACCATAATCTACAGGAATTTCAATCAATCTTCCTGATAGCTCTAGTGGTTTAGTGCTAGTAATTAAATCATTTAATTTACTTTGTAAATCTAATAAATCTTTATAATTTAAATCACTTGTTAAGACATAAAGAGTATTCATTCCGACCACTACTTCTTTTATATAAGGCATATCTTTAATTACTAAATTAAGTGCATAGCATAGGCGTTGTTTTTCTATGCTTATTGGAGGCTCAAGATATAAAAGCAATGAAGTTTCGCTTGTAATTTTAAATTTGTTATACATAATCATCCTTTAAATTTATTTTTTAATACTAAAACACACTATATTCGCTATCTTTTCTATCCGTTACAAACATATATCCAGGAGAATGAGTTATCATAATATCAGGCTTACTAGTAAGTGCTATGCTTTGCGGAGTTACCCCACAAGCCCAAAATACACATTCTTCATCAGGATAAATAGTAGATGCGTCTCCAAAATCAGGATTATTAATATCTTTAATACCTATTACACTAGGATTTCCTATATGAACAGGTGCTCCATGCACGCTAGGATAAAGAGCTGTTGCGGTTGTAGCTTTGATTAAATCTTTATGTTTAATTGGTCGCATTGAAACAACCATTTTTCCATAAAACTTACCAGCACTTGCACAATCAATATTTGTAATATACATAGGCACATTATGTTCTTCATCAATATGTCTTAAAGGTATATTGTGATTTAATAAAGCTGCTTCAAATGAAAACGAACAACCTATTAAAAAACTCACATAATCATCTTTAAAATGATTAATAATATCGCTTGTCTCTTCTACTAATTCGCCTTTTTTATATATTCTATATTTAGGAATACTCGTTCTAATATCTGCATTATTTGCACTTATTTTTGTAAGATATTCTCCCGCGTCTAAGACTTCAATTAAAGGACAAGGTTTAGGGTTTCTTTGACAAAATAATAAAAAATCATAAGCATCACTTTTAGGCAAAATCGCAAGATTAGCTTGAACATAACCTTTACAAACCCCTGCTGTAGGTTTATTGAATTCATTTTTAGAAATTAAAGCTCTTAACTCTTCTGGTCTCATTTTTTCTCCTTTTTGAAATTGTAGTGTGAAAAAATGTGAAGAAAAGTAAAAATATAAAAAACTTAACTAAAATTGTTACAAAATTACACAATTAATTATATATAAAATAAGTATTAAATATATTGATTATTTATATTAAAAATTAAGAAATTATTGCAATATAACAAATAATTATTGTAATATTTTATATATCTATTTCATAACTAATTTTAATTAGAATAATGATTTTAGGGGAGCGAAAGCTGAGAGTAGGCGTAATAGTCTTGACCCTTTGAACCTGTTTGGGTAATGCCAGCGTAGGGAGATGCAAAATTTTTCTAATCCTTTCTTAGCATTCCCATAAATTGATTTTATGGAGAGTTGTATGAGTAATTTTTTCTTGTGGCTTGGAGCTAGTATTTCGCTAGCTGAAATTGAAGCCGGTAGTTTATTTTCAGGTCTTATTTTAAGTGATTCTTTATTTGCTATATTTTTTGGACATTTTTTAAGTGGAATTTTATTTTTTGCTATGATGTATATTAGTACTAAACTAAAATGCAATGCTATGGGTAGTCTTAAATATTTTTACTCACAAAATGGCAAAATATTCTTTTCATTTTGCAATTTTCTAGCTTTAATTTGCTGGAGTGCAGTTATGATTATGAATGCAGCAATACTGCTAAATGGACTATATCCAAATATAAATTTTAACTTAGTAACAATTTTGTTATCATCACTTTTAATAATATGGCTATTCTTAAAACAAAATTTATTAATGTTAATAAATAATTTTATAGTTTGCATGCTTTTTTTGATAGTAATTTATATTTTTTATAACTTAATTAATCTTAATTTAAACCAAATAGAAGTTAATAAAATAAACTTGATAAATGCTATTGAATTAAGTATTGCTATGCCAATTTCTTGGCTTGCATTAGTTGGTGATTATACAAAATATTTTAAAAATCCAATAAAAGATAGCTTAATAGCTTCAGTTGCGTATTTTCTAGGAAGTTCGCTTATGTATATAATTGGATATTTAACTATGAAATACTATAGCGACCTTTCTAGTTTTTTAATCACTTTAAAATTATCAATGTTAATAATATTTTTGATTATTTTTTCAACAATAACAACAACATATTTAGACATTTTTTCAGCCAATGAAAGTATTAAAAATATAAATAATAAATTTGGTAATAAAATTACAATTTTATTAATAATCTTTATTGCTTTATTAATAGCTATTTTTATACCTTTTTCTTTATATGAAAATTTTTTATATACATTAAGTTCAGTATTTTTACCTATGGCATCAGTTATGGTATGTGTATATTGTTTTAAACTCAAAAATTCAGCTAAATTAAATTTTTTAATTTGGTTTATTGGATTTTTAATTTATCAAATACTGATTTATTTTGATTTTTTAGCATCAATTTTAACTTTTTTAATCATTTTAATTTTAACCTTAGGAGGAGAATATGTATCAAAACATTATGCAAAAAACAAGAAATCATAAAACTTTAGTAGAAAGTATTACAAATTATGTAACGATAAATGACTCAGCTAACGCTATTTTAGCTGTTGGTGGCTCACCTATTATGGGAGATTTTTATGAAGAAGTTGGCGAAATTGTTACAATTAGTAATGCGGTTTTGCTAAATATAGGGCAGTTAAACGAAAATCTAATAAAAGCCCATAAAAACGCAGCCTTAAAGGCAAATGAATTAAATATTCCTATTGTTTTTGACCCCGTTGCAGCAGGAGTTAGTAATGCAAGAAATAATTTATGTAAATATTTAATACAAAATATAAAGTTTTGTGTAATTAAAGGCAATGCAAGCGAGATAAATTATCTAGTAAATAAGACATTAAATACAAGTGGCTGCGATAGTAGTGATGAAATAAATCAAAATGATTTAGAAAAATACATTGATTTTGCTAAAAAACATAAAACTATTTTGGTAATCACAGGTAAAAATGATTTTATTATCAGCAAAACAAATGTTTTTATGCTAAGCAATGGTTCGGCAATGCAGACGAAAATCACAGGTGCAGGTTGTATGCTAGGAAATATCTTAGCAGTTTTTGTGGGTGCAAATGATGATAAATTAAACGCCGTAATCACAGGCATAAGCGCATTTAATATAAGCGCTGAAATAGCCGAAACTAAAGCAAATGGCACTATGTCGTTTAAAATGCATTTAATTGATGAATTAAGCAAAATTGATGGAACTACTATAAAAGAAAGGATAAAAATTGAAAAACTTAGATAAGATTTTAAGATTTTATGCAATTAGTGATGATGGATACATTAAAGAAGATGAATTATTAGATATTTGTGAGATTTTATTTGCAAATTATGTAACTTGCTTTCAAGTAAGAAATAAAGCGAATAATTATAGCCTTAATACACTTTTAAAATTAAAAAATCTTAGTGAAATAAAAAAAGTAGCTTTAATAATAAATGATGATTTAGACCTTGCAATTAGGCTAAATGCTGATGGCATTCATCTAGGACAAAGCGATATAAACAAAAATCTAAAAATACCAAAAAATATGTTTTTAGGAATAAGTGCAAGTAATTATGAAGAAGCGTTAAAAGGCTTAAAATTAGGGGCGAATTATCTAGGCATTGGAGCAATTTATGAGAGCAATACTAAAAAAGATGCAAAAATGTTAAGCAAAAATGACCTAATAAAAATAGTGCAAGAAATAAACATTCCTAAAGTGGCAATAGGAGGATTAAATTATCAAAATATAGACAATTTAAAAGAATTTAAAATAAAAAATATAGCTTGCATAAGTGCGATTTATGAAAATCAAAATTATAAAGCAAATTGCGAAAAATTATGGAAAAAGATTTCTCTTTTATAATTGACCTTGATGGCGTAATTATTGATAGCGTTGGCTTTTGGCAAAAATTAGCTAATGGATATAATTTAGATGATTTAAGTTTTTATGATGGGCTTAAAAAAATTGATGAATTAAACAAAGCTAAATTAAGTAAAAAAATCATTAAAATTTGCATTGATTTTTATAGCAAAGAAGCTAATTTATGTATAGGTGTAAATGATTTTTTAGCCAAATTTAAAGCTTATAAAAAGTGTATTTACACAGCTAGTCCATTTGCAAAACTAGTTTTAAAAAGATTTGATATTTTAGATGAATTTGCTTTCATTCAAGATGAAAGAAAATATTTAAAAACTACTCAAATAGCTTTAAAAACTTGTATGAATAAGCTAAATACTAATAAATTTATTTTAATTGATGATAGCCTTAAAATAATTGATTTAGCTAATAAAAACGATATTTTTAGCGTTGGAATAAACTGCGAAAATGCAAAAATAAACATTAAAAACATAGGAGAATTAAATGAAAAAGATATTAAGCATAGCTGGAAGTGATAGTTCAGGCGGAGCAGGAATTCAAGCTGATATAAAGACAATTCAAGCTCATAAAATGTATGCAATGAGTGTAATTACAGCCCTAACTGCTCAAAATACTAGCGGGGTTTTTGGCGTTTTAAGGGTTGATGCAGATTTTATAAAAGCTCAAATTAAAGCTTGTTTTGATGAATGTAAGATAGATTTTATAAAAATCGGAATGCTTTATAATGAAGAAATTATAAATTGTGTTAAAAACACCCTTTTAGGTTACAAAAAAATAGTGTTAGATCCGGTAATGGTAGCTACAAGTGGTGCAAGATTACTTGATGAAAAGGCGATTAATGCTATAAAAGATTTTGCAAAAAATGTTTATTTAATTACTCCAAATTTATTTGAAGCTGAAGTTTTATTAGGAGAAAAAATCACAAATGAAAAAGATGCAATAAATGCAGCAAAAAGTCTAGAAAAAACTCTAAATTGTAAGGTTTTGTTAAAAGGTGGACACTTAAAAGCAAGTGATTTTTTAAGCGAAAATGGTGAAATTACGATTTTTAAAGGCGAAAAAATAAAAAATATTGTAACTCACGGCACGGGTTGTACTCTAAGCTCTGCAATTGCTTGTAATTTAGCTTTAAACGAAGATATTAAAACAGCTTGTAAAAATGCAAAAGATTATGTAAGTAATGCTTTAAAAAATAGCTTTAATTTTAATTACAAAGTAAAATTATTAAATCATTTTTAGCATTATAGTTTTAAGCTTTAATTTTAAAATATATTTTTTGAAATTAAAGCTCTTAACTCTTCTGGTCTCATTTTTTCTCCTTTTTGAAATTGTAGTGTGAAAAAAAATGTGAAGAAAAGTAAAAATATAAAAACTTAACTAAAATTGTTACAAAATTACACAATTAATTATATGTAAAATAAGTATAAGGTTTTTATTATTAATTTATAAAAGATAAAAGTAGTAAATATGTAATATTTAAAGCTTTAAAAGAATTTGAAATTCCTTAAAACTTTAAATATATATAAAATTATTTAACTTTTTCTACTGCATCAAGTATTGTTTTTTGAGATTTTATATCGTTTATATCAGTTTTAAAATATAATTCAACTCTATTATTTTTGATAGATTCTAAACTATTATTATCAAATCTAGGATTGTTTGCTCCATAGCTTTTGATACTAAGTTTTGATGAATCAACCCCGCTTTTAATAAGTATCTCAAGGACTTCTCTAGCTCTTGCAGTCGCTAAATCAAAACTTGTTAAATAACTATCATCATTATCGCTAAATCCACGAATTTCAAGCTGAACCCCATCTCCTAAGCCTTGCATAATCATTTTAATTCTTTTAAGATATAAAATATCATCACTATTTGCAACTCTAGTTTCATCTTTATTAAATAACAATATTGAAGGAAGTTCCATATAAAATTGGTTTTCTCTTTGATCTAAAATAGCTTTTAGTTTTTCTATACTTTCTTGCTGATTTATATTTTGAGCTTGTAAAGCACGAGATTCTTCGTTATTTGATGGGCTATGTTTGCCATCTGTTTTACTCTCTTTTTCTACCACCTGCGTGCTTGGAAAATCAAAAATCTTTACAAATTCTTTAGTTAAAGCCTTTGCTTTATCAGTATTTACCGAAGCAATAGCGTAAAGTGCGATAAATAACGCTAGTAATAATGAGAAAAAGTCTGCTAAAGGAACAGCCCATTTCTCGCATGCTGGTATTGGTGGGCACTTTTTTTTCTTAGACATTATTATTCACCAAATTGTGATTTAGGTACTAAACCATGTGGGAAATATAAAAATAGCTTTTGCTCTAAATCTCTTGGATTTGCACCTTCTGCTATACCAACTACCCCAGCCATCATAAGCTCTTTTTCTACTATTAAATCATGTCCGTTACCTTTGATTTTGTTTCCCCAAGGCACAAACACTCCATAACAACAATAAATCCCTGTAACCGTAGCCGTAAATGCACCCGCAATACCCATCGCCATTGCTTGCGGATTATCAAGTAATTGAAGTGCTAACATAAGACCGCACACCGCTCCAACAAGTCCGAATGTAGGACAAGACTCACCTACACGACAAAAGAATTCCCTACACTCATCATAATAAGTTTCTGAATGAGAAATATCAAGCTCCATACTTTCTTTTATCTCTTCAACATCTTTACCATCAACCATCATCATCATTGCTGATTTTAAGTAGTGATTATCTATTTCAGCTACTTTTGGTTCAAGTGCTAAAAGCCCATCTTTTCTAGCAATAGAAGCAAATTCTATTAGCTGATCGGTTCTTGCTTGAAAATTAACCCCACTACCTTTAAAAACTATTTTAAGCTCTTTAAAAGCTCCTTTTATAAAATATTTATTCGTTCCAACCATAGTAGAGAAAAATGCTGTTGGTAAAACGATTAAAACCGATGAAATATGAATAAGGTGTAATGGGTTACCACCTTCTAAAATATCCCCTACGCAAATAGATGTAAGAGCTAAAACCATTCCTAAGACCGTTGTTAAATCCACATTTTTTCCTTTATTTAAATCTTAAAATATTACATTCATTTAGTTAAAATTTCTTCATTATATACTTTTATGCAATTTTTGCCAGCATTTTTAGCAGCATACACTGCTAAATCGGTTTTTTTCATAAAATCATTAGAATTTGTAATAGTAGTAGGTAAAATTGTAGCCACTCCTATACTAATACTACTTTTCCATCTATCATCTAGCTTATTTCCTACTTGAATATTTAAACTTCTAGTAACATTTAAAAGTGTTTTTGCTAATAACATAGCACCATCAATATCTGTATTTGGTAGTAAAACAAAAAACTCATCTCCACCAAGTCTTGCTAAAACATCATCAGTTCTAATAGTTTCTTTGATTGTTTGCGAAAACTCTCTTAATACCTTATCGCCCATTTCGTGTCCATAAGTGTCATTTACTTCTTTAAAATTATCTAAATCAATCATTAAACCACTTGTAATTAATGAATTTTCTTTAGCTTCATTTAAAATAACTTCTAAAACTTCAAATAAATGTCTTCTATTTGGCAAATTTGTTAATACATCTGTTAAAGCTATACTTCTTAAAGTTTGATTTGTTGCTGCTAATTCTCTTGTTTTCTCTTTCACTTTTAATTCAAGATTTCTTTTAAGTTCTAATAATTCACTATTTTTCTTAACTACAACATTTAAAAGATTACTAAGAGCTTTTACTAAAGGTGCTGTTTGCTTATTTTCATTTTGAACTACTATCTCATAAGCTTCTTTAGCTTCAAGACCTTGATTAATTAATTCTATTTGTTTTGCCATATTTTGGTCAATCCCTAAAATATGAAAAGCAAGCCAAGAAATCAAAAACTCTAACAAACTCTTAACAGCTTCTTTATTAGTGCCATCTCCAACATCATCATATAATTGCTTAGTTTGTTCTATAAACATTTTATGACTTAATTTATGCTCTTGAAAAAAATCACTAAAAATATTTACATTTTGCATTAGCGTTTCTTCTTCTGAAAAATGCTCTTTAGCATAGTTTAAAATACCATTAAAAGCTTCATCTAACTCATTTTTATTTAAATTCTTTTCGCTTAATTTTAAAGCTAGTTCATTGATTAATTGCACTAAATAATAATGCTGCTTATCAACATTATCAATATTTGTTTCATAGTCTTTATTCCAAGCAAATATTATTTCCATAACCTTTCCCTTTATTTTAATTTATCCCAACTTTTCCCAACACTCAAACTCGTTTTTAGTTTAACTTTTAAACCATAAGCATTTTCCATTATATTTTGAGCTATTTTTGAAAATTCCAATACATATTCATCTTTTACTTCAAAAATTAACTCATCGTGAATTTGCAATATCAATTTTGCATTTTCACTCAAATATGGATAAATCTTAATCATAGCTAATTTAATTAAATCTGCTGCCGAACCTTGCAAAATGCTATTTATACATTCTCTATCGTTTGCATTATTTATCTTAATATCATTTGTATATTTGAAAAATCTTTTCCTACCTAAAAGCGTTTTGATATAACCTAAATCTTTTGTTTGTTTTTTTGTATTTTCAAAATATTCTTTAATCAAACTAAAAGAAGCAAAATATTTTTTAATATAATCACTAGCATCACTATATGGTATTTTTAACTCTTCACTAAGTCTTCTAGCACCCATTCCATAAATTAGACCAAAATTTATGCTTTTTGCATAATTTCTTTTATCTTTATCGCTCGTGCCAAAAATCTCAATAGCAGTTCTTGTATGAATGTCTTCATCAAATAAAAATGCTTTTAATAAATTTTCATCTTGGCTAAAATGAGCCAACATTCTAAGCTCAATTTGAGAATAATCAAGACTAATAAATGAATAACCAGTTTGCGGGATAAAAGCTTCTTTTAAATAACTTGCGTATTTGCTTCTAGCAGGGATATTTTGTAGATTTGGATTGTTTGAGCTAAGTCTTCCTGTTGCTGTGCCTGTTTGTAAAAAGTTTGAACGCACTTTGAAATTCTCTTGATTATCTACATTTAACTCAAGCAATGGTAAAACATAAGTGCTAAGGACTTTGCTAGCGGTTCTATATTCTAAAATCAATTCAGCAATAGGATGCTCTATGCTTTGCAAGGCTGCTTCATTGGTTGAGCCTTTATGATTATCAGGTAGTTTTAATTTATCATATAAAATCTCTTTAAGTTGCTTTGGAGAATTTAAATTAAAGCTTAAGCCAACCATATTAAATATCTGATTTTCTAATTCTTTTAAATTAAGTTCTAATATATTTTGAAGATTTAATAATTTTTCTTTATTTAGTGTAATTCCATTATTTTCTAAAGAAATTAAAACTTTAATAAACTCACATTCAAAATCAAATTCTTTTTTGCGTTCATCATCTAAGTTTTTAAAAGCGTGTTCATAAATTGCTTTAGTTATAAACGCATCTTCACTTGCATATTCACAAGCTAATTTGGTATCAATATCGCTAAAGTTTTCGCCCTTTTTAACTACTTCTTCATAAGCTAAACAAGTATAATCAAAATACTCCTTAGCAAGATAATCAAGTGAGTATTTAGAACTTGAATCAAGTAGCCAAGCAGCTATCATACTATCTTTAAATTTCTTTGGATATGAAATACCTAAGTCATTTTTCAGCATTTTTAAATCAAATTTTAAATTATGACCTATTATTACTTTTTCAAATATCTTATTTATAGCTTTTATTGCATCTTCTTTAGCAATATTTTTTGCATTTTTATGTAGTATTGGAACATAATAGCTTTTATCTTGATTGCAAAACGAAAATCCAACTATCTTATCATCATAATTAAGCCCTGTTGTTTCGGTATCAAATCCAACCTCATCACCTAAATTATCTATAATCTTAAATAATTCTTCTTTATCATCTAATAAGGTTTTTGTATATTTTAAGCTTACTTGTTTTTCTTCTTTTATCTCGCTTTGTTTATCTATAAATTTTAAGAATTTAAATAATTCAAATTCTCTTAATTCATCTTCAATATTATTAAATATATTAATACTTGGCTTACTAGCCTTGCTTAAAAAATCTCCTAAAGGCAAATCATCAACTAATTTTGCTAATTTTTTAGATAAAACCGCATCATCTTTATGTTCGGCTAATTTTTTTTGAGAACTTTTATTACCTAATACATTTAGATTTTTATATACATTATCAAGGCTATCGTATTCGTTTAATAGTTTTTTAGCAGCAACTGGTCCAATACCAGGAATACCTTTAAAATTATCAGCACTATCGCCTACTAAGGTTAAATAATCAAGCATTTGATAAGGCTTAACTCCAAATTTCTCAATACAAGCTAACTCATTTATAATCTCATAATTCTTACCAATTAGCTCAGTATTATTATCATCAAGCAATTGATAAAGGTCTTTATCGGTTGAATAAATGCTAGTAAATAAGCCTTGTTGCTTAGCAAACTTACTAACACTAGCAATAATATCATCAGCTTCATAATTAGGAATTTCTATTGATAAAAATCCTGATTTTTTAATAAGCTCGATACATACTGGAATTTGCTCTTTTAATTCAGGCTCTAATTCTTTTCTATTAGCCTTATAATCAGGCAAAAGCTCTTTTCTAAATGACCCGCCAGAGCTATCAAGTGCAAAAACTACATAATCACATTCAATTTCTTCAACAATTTTTAACATAAAATTTAATAAACCAAATATCATTCCTATTGGTTTTTCATCTTTTGCACTTTTTAAATTCCTCATCGCATAATAAGAGCGAAATAGCACATTTAAAGTATCTACTACTATTATTTTTTTCATATTTTCTACCTTTGATTTTGCCTTTATGTTATCAAAAGAATAATTAATAAAACTAATAAAAAACTAATTTTCATTTTTAATTTACTTTAAAGTTTAATTTAATAAATTTCGTGTTTTTTAAAGGAGATTTTATGAAAAAAATTAGCGATTTTATTTCAAAAAATTTAGCTATTTTGGTTTTAGTTTGCACTGCTTTTGCTTTGTTTTATCCAAGTATTTCTAATATTATTAAGACAAGTTATGTTAATTATTTGCTTGGAATTATTATGTTTGGAATGGGGCTTAGCGTTAGAGCTAGTGATTTTAAGGAATTATTTTTAAGACCTAAAGATGTGATTATAGGTATTTTTGCACAATTTATAATAATGCCTTTTATAGCTTTTGTTTTGATTTTTGTTTTCAAACTTGATAGTGCTTTAGCAATAGGTGTTGCTTTAGTTGGTGCTTGTCCTGGTGGCACTAGCTCAAATGTGATTAGCTACCTAGCAAAAGCTGATGTTGCTTTATCAGTTAGTATTACAAGCTGCACTACGATTTTAGCTCCGATAATTACTCCATTTATTACTTATTTATTAGTTGGAAAAAGCATTGATATTAACGCTATTTCAATGTTTGTTAGCATTATTCAAGTAATAATTATTCCTATTTTATTAGGTGTTTTAGCTCATAAGTTTTTACCTAAAATTACTGAAAAATTACAAGATACTTTGCCACTTATTTCAACCTTTGGAATTGTAGCTATAGTAATGAGCGTAGTTGGTGCAAATGCAACAAAAATCTTAGATAATTTAGGCATTATTTTAGTAGTTGTAATGCTTCATAATGTCTTAGGCTATCTTTTAGGCTTTTTTGCGGGAAAAATCTTTAAATTAGAATTAGCAAAACAAAAAACTCTAGCAATAGAAGTAGGAATGCAAAACTCAGGCTTAGCTGCTTCACTAGCAACTACTCATTTTGCTGCTTATCCTTTAGCTGCTGTTGTGGCTGCTTTATTTAGCGTGTGGCACAATATTTCAGGTGGGATTTTAGCAACAATTTTTAGAAGATTTTAATATTTATAATTCCTATTTTAATTTTAAAATAGGAATTATTTTAAATTAATTTGTAAAACTAAACTAGCTTCTTTTAAATAATCAACAACTTTTTTTAATCGTTTTAAATTCTTCTTCACTTTTTGGCTTTTCGCCTGTTTTTTCACATTCAGCTAAGTATTTTTCATAGCTTTGAGTTTTTGTTTTAAAAAATGCTTTAAGCTTTTTAAACATTGCTTGTCCTTAATCTTGTATAAGCAAACTTGCTTCTTAATTAACCTCAAGCACAATTAGAATTTAAACGCTCTTTCTCACGCTTTAAAAATTCTTCTTTGCTTAAAGGCTCTTCATTTGGGTATTTTTCCTTATGTTCTCTTAAATAAGCTTCATAATCAGGAATACCACAAGCTGCTTTGAGTTTATCAAAAAATCCCATAGCTTTCTCCTTAAGTTAAAATAAAATCTAAAGATAACATAAAAGATTTGCTAATCAATCTCTTTTATGCTCTAATCTAAATTCTCTTGGATTTTGTGGATTTTTACCTTGCCATAATCCTAATTTATTGGCTCTTGCGTATTTTTCATCATCTAAATATTTTTTCGTATAGTTTTGATACGACCACGCACAACCATTTCTTACCATTGCTTTATTTATATCTTCGCCATTAGCATAGACAATACCTACAACCCGTCCATATTTATCTTTGTCTTTAATCTCTAACTTAATATCTTTATTTTTAAGAAAATCACTTAGCATATTTTTACAAAATTGCCCGTATTCTTGAGCACTTTCAGGTGCATCTATGCCATAAAATCTCACTTTGATTTTTTCTCCTTTGCTAAGCAAAACTATAGTATCTCCATCACTTACTTTTTCTAGTAAATACTCTTTAGTAAAAGAAGTAAAATAAGAAAAATTTGCAACTACTAAAAAAATAATTAAAGCAATTATTTGATATTTAAATGGTAATTTTTTAATTAATTGCATTTGTGCTTTTGTTGGTTTTTTCATATTAATCCTTAAAATTATTTTTTTATATAATATTATTTTTAAAAGGATTTTACAATGGTTTTTATAAAAGGTTTTATATTAATATTATCATTAATTGTTGCTATCGGAGCTCAAAATATGTTTGTAATAAAACAAGCAATATTAAAAAATCATATAATTTTAATATGCAGTATTTGTTTTATTTGCGATGCTATTTTACTTGCTTGTGGAGTATTTGGAGTTGGTAAAGTATTATTAAAAAACGAAACAATGAGTTTAATAGTTACAATTTTAGGTATGTTATTTTTAATCACTTATGCGATGATTTCACTAAAATCAGCCTTTATGAACACTAATTGTGATTTTCAAAATGATAATGAAAAATTAAATGCAAAAAAAGCAATAATTTTAACCTTAGCAATTACTTTACTAAACCCACATGTTTATTTAGATACCATATTTTTAGTTGGAGCAAACGCTATAAATATTCAACAAAATGAAAGGATATTATTTTTCTTAGGTGGTGTATGTGCTTCTTTTTTGTGGTTTTTTTCTTTAGGATTAGGAGTTAGTAAAATTAGTAAAATACTTTTAAATAAAAAAATATATTTTTTTATAGAAATATTAACTAGCCTAATAATGATTTATATAGCTTATGATTTATTAAAAATTTTAATCAATTAGCCATAAAATAGCTTTTTTGTTATTATTTTACGCTTTCTAATTTTAACTTCTTGATGATTTTAAATTCTAGTATTTAAAAAATTAGTCTAATCATAATTTTAATTTTTATTTATACATTAAGCTTTGTTATAAAAATAACAGAGCTTAATGTTTTTATAACTTTAAGATAAAAATATTAAATCAGTTTTGTGTTTTATTTTTATTCTTAGCTTTTTGCACAAAATATAATGCTATTAACGCTATTACAAATCCTAAGATAAAAGTTAAACCATAAGAAGCATATAGTTCTAATGCCAAACGCTCTTGCGATATAAATTTATCAAATTCCCCTACACTTTTTACTAAGTTAATTGTTGCTTCAATATTTTTCAACGAGTTATAAGGGTTATTAGGATTCTTTAAATACAACATAAAAGCAAATACCTTAGTGCTAAATAAACTAGCAGCTATTAAACCTACAATAATACCAATAGCGATATTTTTCTTTTTTTTCATTTTTTTCCTTTAATTTTATTTTCTTTATTTTTAATTTTAAAATGGATTAAAGGCAAAATATAGGCAAAATAACTTTGCAATATTTAACCTTACAAATTATTTAGCTTTTAATAATTCTGTTATATGCTATTATCTTTTGCACTAATTTTGCCGTTATTTGGTATTGAAAACCAATTATTACTTAGCCTATAGCTTGTAAAATTTTTTGATAATTACTTTGTTGAATTGCTTTATATACAAAATAAATATCTATTAAAACATAAATATATAAAGCCCATAAAATAAATATCCCTATAAAAAGAAGCATACTAATTAAGCCTATTAAAAATATTCCTAATTTTAAAAAACCTAAAGACCTATTGCCTTGATAAAACCTATCAATACCTAATATCCCGAAGAAAAACCCTAAATTCATTGCCAATATAGGGTGTTTGTAATTAATACAAGAAAGATTTTTGAATTTCTCTTCACTTAAGCTGTCAAGTTTATTGCTTAGCATAAACTTTTGCTCGCTTGATATTTTATTATCAAGCAACATTAAATAAGAACTTTTGTCCATAATGACTCCTTTGATTAAATAAAAGAGCTATTGTAATACCCCCCCCCGCTAACAAGAAGTTAATGGATTAAAATTATTTAATAATTATTCAAGATTTTTAAAAATAAAATTATAAAAAAAGATAAAAATATTTGCTAATAAAGATAATTTGTATTAGCTAACTAGCTACTTAAATTTATCAGCATTTTGTTTTACGCTTGCTTGTTTGTTCTATGAAAAACTCCTTTTTAGTTAAAGGAGTTTTATCAGGGTGCATTTTCTTAAAATGCTCTAAATATTTTTCATAATCAGGTGCTCCAAGCATTGCGTAAAAAAACTCACGAAGCTGCTTTTTCATAAACCACTTCTTTAAGTGGAATGCTAAACCTATTAGAATAACTTTCTTTCCAAATTAGAACGAATTTAATTCCAACTATTATGGTAACTAATAAGAAGAAAATCGTTAAAATAGCATTTACTACATTAGAATGTGCTACTTGTTTAGCTTTATTAAATTCTTTTAAAGTCGCTTCACTATTATCTCCTGCATTAATTTTTACTAATAGTTCATCAGCTTTAGCAAAATTAATTTGAGCTGTTGCTACGTGAGAAATTGAGTTTGCGATTTTACTTTCACTTTGTGGTAATACCTTTGCAATACCTGCTGTAAATGTAGTTGAGATTACAAAAAGCGCAGGTAAAACAATAGCTAAGATATACTTTCTTTTTCCCATTTTAATAAATACAGAGCCACATAAAAACATAGCAACTACTGCTAAAAGTTGATTTGATACGCCAAAAAGCGACCAAAGTGAATAAATTCCGCCAAGTGGGTCAATCGCACCACCATATAAAAACCAGCCCCATCCAGCAACACAAATTAAAGTAGCGAATATATTTGCTCCTAAATTACTTGTGTTTGCAAGTGGCTTATAAACATTTCCTAACATATCTTGAACCATAAATCTACAAGTTCTAGTTCCCGCATCAACTGCTGTTAAGATAAATAATGCTTCAAATAAAATAGCGAAGTGATACCAAAATGCCATCATTTCCTTTCCACCGATTAGCTCGTGAATAATTAATGATAAGCCTATTGCAAATGTAGGTGCTCCACCTGTTCTACTTAATATAGTGCTCTCACCTATATCATTAGCAAGTGTTTGAATATCAGCAGGAGTTACGCTAAATCCCCAAGCACTAATAGCTGCACTCGCACTCTCAAGTGTCGTGCCTATAATTGCTGGTGCTGAATTTATTGCAAAATATACTCCAGGTTGAAGTATGCAAGCAGCAATTAAAGCCATAATAGCAACCGCACTCTCCATTAGCATTGAACCATAGCCTACCATTTTTGCTTGTGTTTCATTTTCTAGCATTTTTGGGCTTGTTCCACTAGAAATTAATGCGTGAAAGCCTGAAATCGCCCCACAAGCAATATTTATAAATAAAAATGGAAATAATCCACCTGCAAACACAGGGCCTGTGCCATCTATAAAATGTGTAACTTTTGCCATTTTAATTTCAGGAGAAACTAAAACAACACAAATAGCCATTATCAAAATTACACCGATTTTTAAAAATGTTGAAAGATAATCTCTTGGTGCAAGTAAAAACCAAACTGGTAAAATCGCAGCTATCATTCCATAGCCCATCATTATAAAGCTAAGTTCAAGAACGCTAAAATCAAAATGTCTTGCTAAATCAGGGTCGTTTGATACAACTTTTCCTAAATATAAAGCTATCATAAGTAAAACAAAGCCAATTATACTAGCTTCTCCGACTGCACCTGGGCGAATAAATCTCATATAAATTCCCATAAAAATAGCAATAGGAATTGTTGAAGCTATTGTAAATGTCCCCCAAGGAGAATGTGCTAAAGCTTTTACAACAACCATAGCTAAAATAGCAATGATAATTAGCATAATAAGAAAAATTCCTATCATAGAAACAACACCAACGAAATTCCCCATCTCGTCTTTAATCATTTCGCCAAGACTTTTTCCACCGCGTCTGCTTGATACAAAAAGCACAACAAAATCATGCACGCTACCAACCAAAACACCACCAATTAATATCCATAATACACTAGGCAAATATCCCATTTGAGCTGCTAGGATTGGTCCAACAAGTGGTCCTGCACCTGCAATTGCAGCAAAGTGATGGCCAAATAAAACATATTTGTTTGTAGGAACAAAGTCTTTTCCATCATTAAGTGCTACAGCAGGAGTAATCTTAGTAGCATCAACGCCGCAAAGCTTAGTTTCTATAAACAAAGCATAAAATCTATAGCCGATTGTATAAATACAAACAGCAGCTACAACTATCCAAGCAGCATTTATTGTTTCGCCATTATTTAAAGCAATAACGCCCATACAAAATGCTCCAAGAATAGCAACAACTATCCATAAAAGCTTATTCATAGCTTCTCCTTAAAAATAAATTAATTTTTTAATCTAATTAAAAATGTGAGTAAGTATTATAATCTAAAATTATAATACTTATAAGAATTTTATATTAAAAGATAAAAATATAAAAAAATTACGAGTTAAATTATTAATATTTATTATAAATGTTTCCATAATACTCAATATTCTCTGCATTGCCTAAAGCATTTACTTTATCTGCTATTTTTTGAGCGTTAATTTCTAAATCAAATTCACTAGCTTCACTAAAAGCCATATTAACATCTATAACACTATCTAATCGCTTAATGGCATTAAAAGTTGCTAAAGTATTGTCAAAATCACTAGCTTCAATTAAAACGATAAACTTTTTATCAATTACTTGTTCTATGTTGGCATCTTTTATATTTTTTATTTCGTTTTCAAATTCTTCATTTGCAATAACTACTAAAGATGAAATCATTAAAAATCCTTTTTGTATAAAATTTTTGAATAAGCATTGAGCTTTAATGTATTTTTATCAAATAATATTGAATTAAGATATAAATTACCTATATTTATTTTATCCTTACCTATACAAATATTATTTTCTAAATCGCAAGAATAAGCAAAGTTTAAATTATCACTTAAAGCGCAATTATAAACTAAATTATCACTTTCTATATTAGTAATTTCATTTAATTTATCATCATTAATTATAACTTTTCTATCAGTTGAGCAAGAAATAATATTATCTTTTTTATAATCTACATTATAAATATTATCTTTATGAACTTCCTTGCTTATAAAATCATTAGAATTTAAATCATAAACAACTATTTTTCCACTTTCAAATCCTAAAGCAATTTTTGCCTTTTCTTTATTAATACTTGCAGCATTTATGCTTGCATTTGAAAAATGAACTTTTTTTATTAAGTTAAATGATAAATCTCTTATGATTAGTTCGCTTCCTAAAGAAGTAAGAATTATTTTATCTTTGTATAAAAATGCCTTATTAATATCGCTTGAGATTTTAAATTTCAATAATTTATTATCTTTATAAATGTTTAAAGTCTTTAATCCATCTTTTGAACTAATTGCTAAAATGCTACTATCGTAATCATCAATAAAAATAATATTATCATCAAGGCTTAAAACCTTATCATTATTTTTATAAATATCATTGCCACACGCTACAAATTCATTATTGATATAGTTTATATAACAATCATATTCTAAATATTCTAATTCATTTAGGTTTAGCTCACTTGCTAAACCTAAACTAGCTATAAATAATAGCAATTTTTTCACTTTAATCCTTCATTTATTACATCAAGTAAATTTGAACGATGTTTGCCTAATTCATCATTTCTAAAATCAGGCTTAAATGTGTTTTTGATTCCACTATCAATATTTGCTTGTGGTGCGTGGCATTGAACGCAGTTATATCTTGCTTGAGATATAGAATCAAGTTTTTTCTCATTTCTTAAATCATAATAATGGCTTGCTGGCATAGGAGTTGCTTCTTCAATACTAAGCTTTACACGCTCATTATCAGCACCTAAATCATGACAGCTAAGACACATATTATTATCTTGAGTAATTGGTAAAAAATCTTCTACATTGTGTGGAATTTGTGGTGGAGCATTTAAATAAGCTCTTTCAAAACGCTCTGCTTCTCCAGCTTCTTTTTCAGAGTATGTAAAATTCTTGATTTCTAATTTTGTTTCATCGTTTAGTGAATGTTTTCTTAAACCAATTTCAGTATCACTCACACTAGCAGCAATCAACAAACTACTAGCAGCTAAACTTAAAAATATTTTTTTCATTTTTTTCCTTTCAAAAAATTAATTAAATTAAAATTAAGTGCATCATCATCGCATACTTCAATACATCTAGCACACTTAATGCACTCACTATTGCTAACATTACCACTATATTTTGTAATAAGTGATAATACTTGAGCTTCTGGACAAATCATTTTGCATTTCATACATTTAGTGCATTTATTTAAATCATAACTTACTTTTAACATAGCAAATTTTGAAATTAAACTATAAAAAGCACCTAATGGACAAAGATGCGAACAAACTAAATTCCTTTGCACAAATAAATCAAGTAAAAATATAATAATTGCAACAAATATAGCCGAAGTTTGCATAAAAATTATTCCCCTAGTAATTATTCCTATATGAGAATACTTTTCAAATATTGGCTCATTTGCTATCAAACACAAAATCAAAATACTAAATAATATAAAATATCTAGTGTTTTGTTTAAAATTAGTCAGCTTAGAGCTTTTAAAACTTGTGTTTTGCTTGATAAAATCTGCTAAATTTGTAATCAAATTAACAGGACAAACAAAAGAACAAAATGCGCGACCCAAAAACAAAGCATAAATAATAAAAACTAAAAATGCAGATATAAATAATCCCACATTAAGAGTAAAAGTTGCTAAAAATATTTGCAAATACGCAAAAGGGTCGCTTAAGCTAATACTATTAAATAATAGCGAAGAGCTAAGATTTCCTTTTAAAATAAAATCAGCACTAGGTAATATAAATAAAGCTAAAAGTCCTAATTGGATAAATCTTCTTAAAATCAAATATTTATTTTTTAATATCTTCATTAAAATTCTCCATCATTTAGGTAATTTATAGCTTTTTTCTCATCGTGTTTTTTGCTAGTATCTATGTGTTTTAATCTTTCATCATCACCACTAACCCAGCCTTTAACATAATTATCATTTCTCTCACCCAATATAAAACTAGTAGGCAAAATAACAATAGCTGGCTTTTTAGTAATACAAACTTTTTCGCATAAACCACAACCCACACAATAATCATAATCAACCTTAGGCACTAACATTGCATGTTTTTTAGTTCGCTCATTTCTTTTATATTCAAGCTTTAAAGCTTTATCTATAAAAGGACACGCCCTATAGCAAGCATCACATTGAATTCCAAAATGAGCTACACAAGAGCTTTCATCTACTATTGCACGACCAATATTTACTAAAGAAATTTTATTAATACTTTTATCTAGCGCATCTGTCGGACAAGCCTTAATACAAGGCAAATCATCGCATAAATAGCAAGGAATTTCATTTGCACTAAATTTAGGAGTTCCTAAACTAGCAAATTCCCCTATCTTAGCTAAACTTAAAGTATTATAAGGGCAAGCTTTTACACATTTAGCACAACGAATGCAATTAGCCAAAAAATGTTTTTCACTAACAACTCCTGGTGGGCGTAGAAAAAAACTCTTTTTAAGTTCAATTTTGCTTTCACTTTTTGGTGTATCGTTTAGTTTGAATATGCTAAAAGTTCCAACACCAACTGCTAAAATCTTTATAGTATTTGTAAAAAATTGCCTTCTCATAAATATTACGCCTTAGTTATTTTTACTGCACACTTTTTAAAATCAGTTTGTTTTGAAATTGGACAAGTTGCATCTAATGTAACTTTATTAATATAAACATTCTCATCAAACCAAGGAACATAAACAAGACCTCTTGGTGGTTTATTTCTTCCACGCATATCAATACGAGCTTTAACTTTTCCACGGCGAGATTCTATCCATACTAATTCTCTTTGCTCAACTCCTAAAGCTTTAGCATCTTCTGGATGAATATAGCACATAGCTTCAGGAACTGCACGGAATAATTCAGGAACTCTCATTGTCATTGTTCCACTATGCCAATGCTCTAAAACCCTACCAGTGCATAACCAGAATGGATATTCTTCAGATGGTCTTTCAGGTGCTTTCATAAATGGCCTAAAGAAAATCTTAGCTTTATTTGTAATTGCTGTTGCTTCTTCGCTTGTTGGTTTTACTAAATCACCACTTTTAATTGATTTATCAAAATCCCCATAGAATGCAAAATCACCTTCAGGATTTGCTTTTTTAGCATATACATCGTATTTTGTATTAAATCTCCATTGAGTTTCTTTACCATCAACAACAGGCCATCTTAAGCCCCTTACCTTATGATAAGTTTCAAAACTAGCTAAATCGTGTCCGTGACCAGCTCCGAATTTTCTATATTCTTCCCATAAATATTTTTGAATAAAGAAATTATAGCCTTTAAATACATTGCCATCACTACCTTTTACATTTCTACTATCGCCTTTAACTTCGCTATTTAACCAATCTTTTAAGCTTTCACTATCATCTAATGAAATTTCTTTACATTCTTTATTAGCAAATAAAACATCGTATAAAGTATCATCTTCTTTATATCCCATTTCTTTAGCTTTTTCTAATACGCTTGGTAATGTTGTCTTTTCATCAATTTTTACTTCATTCCAAACTTCGCTTAATTTAAAGCGTTTGCTAAGCTCTAATAATTGCCATAAATCACTCATAGCTTCGCCAACTGGCAATACTTGTTGTCTCCAATGTTGAGTTCTTCTTTCTGCGTTTCCGTAAGCTCCCCATTTTTCATAAATCATAGCTGTAGGTAAAATTAAATCCGCAACTTTTGCACTAATTCCAGGATAGCAATCACTTACTACTATAAAATTATCTTTTTCTCTAGCAGCTTTTATCCAGTGATTTGCATTTGCAGTATTTTGCCAAGGATTATTTACCATAACCCATGCGAATTTTTGTTTTCCATCTTCAAGATTTCTCATCATTTGCATAAAGTGATTTCCTTGAACACCATTAATTGTTCCTTCAGGAACTTTCCAAAGCTCTTCACTTTTAGCTCTATGTTTAGGATTTGCTACAACCCAATCAGCAGGTAAGCGGTGTGCGAAAGTTCCAACTTCTCTTGCTGTTCCACAAGCACTTGGCTGACCTGTTAAAGAGAATGCTCCATCACCTGGTTTTGCTTGTTTTCCTACTAATAAATGCACAGTATATGCAAGTTCATTTACCCAACTACCACGAGTATGTTGGTTAAAGCCCATAGTCCAAAAGCTTACTACCTTTCTGCTTTTTTCAATATATAAATCAGCTAATGCTTTTAATTTTTTCTTAAATTCTTCTATATCTTCATCAGGATTTCCTTTAGCTACGCTTGCAACATAATCTAATGTATAAGGTTCAAGTGCTTTTTTGAAATCTTCAAATTGAATTTGCCAGTTAAGTGCTGCTTGAGCTTGATGTTTCATTTCAAATTTTTCGCCATCTTTTACACCTAAATGACTTAATGCTATTGCTTCATCTTTATCTAAAGTGATTGCATTTTCTTTAGCTACGGTATCTTTTTCAGCTTCGCTAAAGCTTGGATGATTTGGATTATTTCTCATTCCATATCCAATATCAGCAAATCCTGTTGTAAATACACAATGATTTTTTACAAATTCCCAATCAATTGCTTTTGGATTGTTATATACAATTTCTCTAGCAATATAATTCCATATTGCAATATCAGAACTTGGAGTAAATATAAGTTCCATATCAGCAATGTCGCTAGTTCTTGTTGTATAGGTTGAAAGATTTACAATTTTTACTTTTTCAGGGTCTCTTAATTTTCTATCACTTACACGGCTCCATAAAATTGGGTGCATTTCAGCCATATTTGAACCCCAACAAATAATAGTATCAGTAAGTTCAATATCATCATAGCAACCTGCAGGCTCATCAATACCAAATGTTTGCATAAAACCAATAACAGCACTTGCCATACAATGTCTAGCATTTGGGTCTATATTATTGCTTCTAAAACCAGCTTTAAATAATTTTGAAGCAGCATATCCTTCTTGAATAGTATGCTGACCACTTGCAAACATTCCTATACCATTTACACCTTGTTCTTTTAAAGCTTTTTTCATATGTTTTTCCATCTCATCAAAAGCTCTTTTCCAAGATACTGGAGCAAATTTTCCGTTCTTATCAAATTCGCCCTTAGCATTTACTCTTAATAAAGGCGTTACAAGCCTGTCTTCTCCATACATAATTTTTGCATTAAAATATCCTTTAATACAATTTAAACCACGATTTACAGGTGCTTCAGGGTCGCCCTTAGTAGCTACAATTTTGCCATTTTTAGTAGCAACCATAATACCACAGCCAGTTCCACAAAATCTACAAACTGCTTTATCCCAAGTCCATTCACTTGTTTCGTCTTTTGCTAAGGCAATAGTAGGATTTATGCAAGCTGCTGCACTTGCAACTGCTGTGCTCTTTAAAAAATCTCGTCTTTGCATTTATTCTCCTTATAATAATGTAAAAATAGATTAGATTATTTGCTTTAAAATCTTATTGATTAAGATTAATATTTTTTTTAAAGTAAAGCACATAAATATTATCAACATTAAATTAACTTAAAATTCTTAATTCAATAAAAATTGAAAAAACATTCATAAAATAATATAAAATATTTAAAAATTAAATTAAATTTAAAAAAATATATTAATTACCATCAATTATTTTTAAGCTTTTTTATATTAAAGTAGTGTTTCAAATTTTCACAAGGTGTATAAATGAAAAAACCAACAAACAAACTTTTATTAGCCCTTTGCATAGTAATTGGGATTTTTATTGGTGGTGGAATTTATACTTTTATAATAGCAGATGGCTTTTTAATGATGACTTCTAAACCTGAAGCCTGTAGCAAATGTCATATTATGACAGATGTTTATGATAGCTGGGCAAAAGGTGAGCATTCAAGCAATGCAGGTTGCGTAGATTGTCATTTACCTCAAGGTGATGTGGTAGCTTATTGGACTAAAAAAGCTTATCACGGATTAAAACACGGCTATTATTTTACAGTAGGAGGAAATCCACCTAATTTAGAACCTACCGAAATGACACACGAAGATGTTAATCGCAATTGTGCGACTTGTCATAAAGACTACGCACATAATGCAATCAATGCAACGACAAAATTAAATAGCGAGCCACTTGATTGCCTTAGCTGTCATAGAACAATAGGTCATTTACATAATTAAAAGGAGAAAATATGTCAAAATCAGTTTATGTTGCGGCTATTGTGGTAGCTGCTTTAGGTGGTGCAGGCTTATTTGCACTTAATACAAACATTGCAGAACATAAAGGTGAAAGTAAAACTCAACCATTAAAAACTTTTGAAATTAGTGATGAAGAACCAGATTTTGCAAAATGGGGTAGAAATTTCCCAGCTCAATTAGATGGTTATTTACAAATGAAAGATGAATATATTGAAACACCATTTGGCGGAAGCTTACCTTATAGTAAGATTATTCGCTGGCCGGCTGCGACAACATTTTGGAATGGATATGCTTTTGCGGTTGATTATTCTAAACCAAGAACTCACTATTACTCACAAATTGACCAAATGGAAACAAAAAGAAACAATAAAGAATATCTAAATGCTCACGGATTACCTGCATTTAAAGGTCAGCCTGGTGCTTGTGTAAATTGCCATACTGGATTTTTAACTGCTATTTATAAAAGTGATAAATTAAGCCCAAGTTTTATGCTAGGTAAAACTGAAGTAATGGGTGCAAAGAAAATGGGATTTTTTGACGCATTTGGTGAAAAAGGCGAAGCTATGAAAGAAGCTTGGACAAATATGAATAAAATGCCTTATTTTGATGTTATGAAAAAAGTAGAAGAAAAATACGGAGATGGAATTCACGGCTCTCATATGGGATCAACCTGTGCAGATTGTCATAACCCAGATGATATGAGTCTTCGTGTAACTCGCCCTGCTTTTGTTAATGCTATGGTTTTAAGAGGCTATGAAGCAGACGCTAAAAGTGGTATCAAAGCTAGTAGAAAAGAAATGAGAAATTATGTTTGTATGCAATGCCACGTTGAGTATTATTTTGAAGGTAAAGATAGCACTTTAACATTCCCATGGACAAAATGGAAAAAAGATGAAGCATTTAAAATAGAGAATTTTGATGAATACTATGATGAAAAATTTGCAAATGGTGAATTCCCATATGATTACATTCAAAAAGATACAAAAACAAAAATAATTAAAATGCAACACCCAGAAGCTGAAATGTATTCAAGCTCTTTACATTATAGAAGTGGTGTAACTTGTGCAGATTGTCATATGCCATACAAAAGAGATGGAGCAAACAAAGTAACTAATCACAATATACTATCTCCATTAGCTGATATAAATGCAGCTTGTAAAACTTGCCATCCACAAAGCGAACAAGTATTAAAAGATAGAATTAGCTTTATTCAAAATCGCCACGCTTATGAGCTTAGAGGTTGTGAAAATAACTTATTAGCATTAATTGCTGATATAAAAACAGCTCGTGAAGAATTAGCAAAACTTCCTGAATTTGCAAATCTTGAAGATAAAGCAAGAGATGATGCTATTTCAAAAGTTATAGAAAAAGCACAATATGCTCATAGAAAAGCACATATTAGATGGGACGTATCATTTAGTGAAAATAGCTATGGCTTCCACTCACCACAAGAATTTATGAGAATTATAGGTCAATGTAAAGAAGTAGCTAGAGAAGGACAAGCAGAGTTAGCAAATGCGTTAGCTCCTTATGGAATTAAAATTGAATTAACAAAAACAGCAACAATTCCAGCAGCACCTCTAAAACTAGACCATAAACCACCAACAGGTTCTCTACCAACAGAAGCTATGAAAAAAGTTGATGAGGATGTAAAAAATCTAAACTTTAAATAAAAAATTGCGAGATTTTCTCGCAATTTACTTATTAATTAAAGCCCAATTTTAATAGCATAAAAATTAAAACATTATATAATTGAAAATAAGAATTTAGTTTAAATATATTTTAATTAGTGTTAAAGCTAACTAATTTAATTGCTAAAATAATGTAATCTTAAATTATCAAAAAAGGCTTATATTATGCAAAATGATAAAGAAATAATTCTGATAGTAAATCTTAAAAAAAGCTTATTGTTTTCTATATATAAATCACTATTTTTATTACTTCCTAATGTTTTTGTATGCTTGTATATCATTATAATTTTTGCTTGTATTTTGTATTTTAATGATGGTTATTTGTTGGCATTGTTACTTACTTTTCTTATCTTTCCTCACCATTTTCGTTTTGTGCTTTTTCCACTTATGATAAGAAAAATTATCTGTTATGATGAATATTTTGAAATCATTAGACTTTTTAGTAAAACAAGGATATATTATGATGATTTAAAAGAATATTATTTCGAATATTTAAAAATTAGATTTTCATCACACAAGAATTTGCATCTATCTTATAAAAACAAATTCTTTAGCAGCATTATAAACACCGAATTGCTTAATCCAGAAGATTTAGAAAAATTCATAGAATTATTAAACGCAAAAGGCATTAACAAACAAGTTTCAATCATAGATGATAAAATATTTTATAATGTTTTTAGCATTATAGATAAAATCTTTAAAATTTAAATCTAAGTTATTAAGAGTTTTAAAGGTATTACAGCTAATAAAAATAACATAAATATAATCTGTATTAAAAAATCAAATTCTCATTTTAAATTCTAAATTTTAAAACTAAACTTATTTGTAAAATCTAAAATATTAGAATTTAAAACATACGCAATTAATAGTATTTTAAATAGCTTTTATTAGTGATTTTTTATATTAAATTATGGAATTTAAATTATGAAATTTCAAATACAAATTCTTATTTTAAATTCCATAATATTTAACATCAAAATAAATGAAATAACAACTAGAATATAAAAACTGCTGTTAATAAACCTACCTTGATTTTTATAAATATAAGTAAGTATAAAGGTTAGAAAAACCTAGATTATGTTAAAACAAAGATAATGACTAATTATGTAATAAGGATACGAGAATAACTAAATGAAGTTTGTATCCGTCCCCTTCTAAGTAAACATAAATCAGAATAAGTTTTTGAATAGAAAAAATCTATTAATTTTTAAATTTATTAAATGAAAACAGAAAAAATTACAAAGCAAATATTTGCCTTGTAAATCAATATTCTTAACCATTGCAACATTTTAAAATTGTGATAACAAAAACTTACTATTAGCTTTAAATTATAGATAAAAATATTTAAAGCCAAGAACTTTTTTTACTCGCTAAAGTTAGATGAATTTTTATGGAATATATTGCTTAAGCTTGACTTAATATTATTTTTAAAAACTCAAACTACATAAAATATCATTAAAATATGATTTTAAAGACTTAGCAAGATTAATTTAATTTTGCCTATTTTGTAAAATTTAATAACGATTATACATATTTTTCGTGCATTAGTTTTTATACTTTAAAAGCTCTTTAAATTCCATTATAAAACTTTAAGCGATTTTAAAAATTCGCCACATTTTGTATATGATATATATATTTACTACTTACATTTTTTAATGTTATTTTTACAATTTTAATTATAATTTTATTTGCTTTGCTAACAAAAATATTTAAAACTCTAATCTTTTATATTTTAAAATTAGTTTAAAATTTAATATTAAAAACTATGGAATTTAAAATAAAAGTTTATTTTTTAAATCTAATTTTAGCCAAACTACTATTTTATACTCTAAATAAATCTATCTATAAATACCATAAAATCTAAAAAATTAAAATAAGAATTTCAAAACTTAATATAAATTGTAAAGAATAAATAAGATACCAAATATAAGTAAGTAAAATTATTGAAATTCTTTTGATAAGTTATTTATATTAGTTATAAAAAATCATTTTAAGCTTAAATTTTATTTTGACTTTCATAATTTAAATTAGTATTTGCAAATTCCAATTTACTTAATATATATTTAGCAAAATCTTCACTATCATTTGGACATTTACACACATTATAATCACCTTTATACTGATGTCTATATTCAATATCTAATTCTAAAATAGTTTCAGAACAATCAATACAAAATGATAGTGGATATATTAAAACACTTTTATTGCCTAATTTATCTAACTCATCACTAAGTGCAGGTTCTAACCATTTTACAGGTCCTAATTTTGACTGATAAGCTAATTTAATTTCTTTAAAATCGTTTTGCAATTTATCCTTTAATATAGCAAAATGTTCTTTTATATGCTCTTCGTAAATATCACCCTTTTCTATAGTTTTTATCGGTAAAGAATGTGCTGATATTATCAAACAATCAATATTTTTATATTTTTGTATCTCATTTAAAATAATATTATTATAAAGCTCATCTTGGTAAAAATAAGGTATTTCTTTTATATTGATTTTTTTATCAAAATTTTTATAAAAATCTTGTAAAGATGATGTAGTAGTGGTTATAGAATGATGTGGATATAAAGGAAATAGTATTATTTCATCATTATCTTTAAAATCATATTTAGCTAAGACTTCTTTAGCAAAAGGCGGAACATAAGTTGATATAAAATCAAAATGAAAATCTTTTTGCAAAGAATTTAATTTATCACAAAGAGATTTTTGGATTTTAGTTAAAGGACTTTTACCACCTATTTTATTATAATTTTCTTTCATAGATTTAATACGAAATTTTCTTATCATAAACGCTACAAGACTTCTTAAAAAATCTGATTTTATTCCCAAAATATTTGGGTCATTAAACATATTTTTTAAAAATACTTCACATTCATCAATTTGATTTACGCCACCCATATTGAGTAAAAAAACATATTTCATATACAAACCTAAAATTATCCAAGTAAGATACTTGGATAAATATTATTTGTCTTCATTAAAAGAACCCAATTTGAGAATTTTTTGCATTCTTTTTGCAACCAATTCATCAAGATTTAATGGTTTTAGTTCTTCTATTTTTTCTAAAACATAATTTTGTATATTATTTGCAGTAATCTCTTTGTTTCTATGAGCAATGCCTTCTTCTATAATATCATCTATTAATCCTTGCTCATATAAATCATCAGCACTTATTTTCATAGCCTTTGTTGCAGCTTCACTTTTACTTGGGTCATTCCATAATATAGCAGCACAACCTTCAGGAGATATTACAGAAAACACTGAATTTTTAAGCATAGCTAATTTATCAGCTACACCTAAAGCTAAAGCTCCACCACTTCCGCCTTCTCCAATTACTATAGAAATAATTATTGTTTTTAAAGCACTTAATTCATATAAATTTGTAGCAATTGCCTCACTTTGACCACGCTCTTCAGCTCCTACTCCAGGATAAGCACCTGGAGTATCTACTAAAAATACAATAGGTATTTTAAATTTTTCAGCCATTTTAGCAAATCTTAAAACCTTACGATAACCCTCTGGATGTGGCATACCGAAATTTCTATGTAATTTATATTTTGTTCCACGACCTTTTTGTTCGCCTATTAACATTACTTTTTGCTCACCAATATAACCAGCAAAACAAACTATAGCAGGGTCATCTCTAAATGCTCTATCTCCATGTAATTCATGGGCATTTTTTAAAATTATTCTCACATAATCAAGAGAATATGGTCTATCAGGATGTCTTGCTAGCTGTAGCTTTTGAAAATCACTTAAATTTTTATAGGTTTTTGTTAATTCTTTTTCTAAATTCTTTTTTAAAATCTTAACTGCTTCTATATCGCCTTTAATATTAGCATTAATAATATCTTCATCTAATTGCTGAATATTTTTCTCAAAATCTAAATAAGCTGCCATCTTAATTAATCCAATTTTCTAAAAATCACTGAAGCATTCGTTCCGCCAAAACCAAACGAATTACTCATAGCTGTTTTAATTGTATGCTTTCTAGCCACATTAGGCACATAATCTAAATCACAATCAGGGTCAGGGTTTTTATAATTTATTGTAGGTGGAACTATACTATCTCTCATAGCCATTAGACAAATTACTGCTTCAATAGCACCAGCAGCACCTAAACAATGTCCTGTTTGACCTTTTGTAGAACTTACTAAAGGCATATCATCTTTAAACAATTCTTTCATTGCCGCTGTTTCATTTTTATCATTAGCTGGAGTTGATGTTCCGTGTGCGTTAATATAATCAATTTTAATTTTATTAGCAGAGCAATCAAATCCCTTTGCCATACATAAAGCTTTTTTCATAGCTCTTAATGGACCATCTAAAGCTGGAGAAGTTATATGATTTGCATCTGCACTTTCACCAAACCCTATAACTTCAGCATATATTCTAGCACCTCTTTTTTTAGCATCTTCATAATCTTCTAAAACAAGAGCAGCTGCACCTTCTCCCATAACAAAGCCATCTCTACTAGCGTCAAATGGACTACTAGCTGTTTCTGGAGTATCATTTTTAGTAGATAAAGCTTTCATTGAAGCAAATCCACCTATACCTACTGCACAAATAGCTGATTCAGCTCCAATTACTAACATTTTATTTGCTTGATTGCAAACTATTGTTTTATAAGCTTCGCCAATTGCGTGAGTTCCTGCTGCGCAAGCAGTTACACAAGATAAATTTGGACCTTTCAATTTATAATCAATTGAAGCCATTCCCCCTAGCATATTAACTAGAGCTGAAGGTATGAAAAAAGGCGAAATCCTGCTTGCGCCCTTTTGCAAACATACATTAGAATTTTTCTCAATATTAGGTAAGCCACCAATTCCTGCTGCACTTACTACTCCAAATTCATCTAAATCAACTTCACTAATCACGCCATCAACCATTTTAAAATTAGCATCACTTATAGCTTCTTTTGCAGCGTGTAATCCAAGTTGAATAAATCTATCAGCTTTTTTAACATCTTTTGCATTTAATACTGTTAAAGGATCGAAATCCTTAACTTCTGCGGCAATTTTAACACTTAAATCACTGGTATCAAAAAGAGTAATTTCTCCAACACCGCTTTTTCCATCACAAATCGCCTTAAACGAACTTTCTTTATCAAGCCCAAGGGCATTTATCATTCCAATGCCAGTTACTACTACTCTTCTCAATTTAAATCCTTATTGTTTTTTTGCTTCTATGTATTTTACTATATCATTAACTGTTGCGATTTTTTGACCATCTTCATCAGGAATAGAAATATCAAATTTTTCTTCTAAAGCCATAATTAATTCAACTACATCAAGTGAATCTGCACCTAAATCTTCAATAATTTTAGCATCAGGTGTAATACTAGCTTCATCAGCTCCTAATTCTTCTACAATAACTTTTTTAACATCTTCAAAAATAGACATTTTTTTCTCCTAAAATAAAATTAAACTCGTATTCTTACAAAAAAGTGTAAATAAATTACACATACATTCCGCCATTAACTTTTAAAATCTCACCTGTAATATAACTAGAATAATCACTTAATAAAAACGCAACTGCATTTGCAACTTCGCTAGGTTTACCAAATCTAGCAAGTGGAATTGCTTTATAATAAGTTTGTTTAATTTCATCACTTAATACATCTGTCATATCACTTTCTATAAATCCTGGAGTAATTGCGTTATAACGAACTTCTCTACTAGCTGCTTCTTTAGCAAAAGACTTAGTCATAGCAATAACTCCACCTTTACTAGCAGAATAATTTACTTGACCTGCATTTCCCATCTCACCAACAACTGAACTAATATTTACAACACTACCAAAACGCTTTTTACTCATCACTTTAAATGCTTCTTTACAACCTATAAAAGTTGAATTTAAATTAGCCTTTATAACATCATCAAAATCAGCTTCGCTCATTCTTAAAACTAATTTGTCTTTTGTAATTCCTGCATTATTTACTAAATAACTTAATTCTCCATCGCAATCAATTATTGTTTTAATAGCATTTGTAAAATCACTTTCACAACTTGCATCAAAACAAATAATTGCTGCTTTACCACCATTTTTTTCAATTTCTTGTTTCAAATTCTCTGCAAGTTCAGGTTTTGAACGATAATTAATCCATACTTTTAGACCAAATCCCGCTAAAACTCTAGCTATTTCAGCACCTATGCCTTTAGATGCACCTGTAATTAATACATTTTTTCCACTAAATTTCATATTTTCTCCTAGTCTTTAATGATAATATCCGAGTGATTTTTTTCTAAAAAATTATCTTCATAATCTTTTAAATCTTTTTTAAAATCTTTTGATTTTCTCATAACAAAGGCATAATACAATATTAAAGAAAACAAAATTATCCCCGCACATATTTCATAAATCCTAGAATGCCCGTAACTAGGCTCAATCAAACCTAATAAATAAGGACTAATACCCATTCCAACATCTAAAGCTATAAAAAATGTTGAATTTGCTAAGCCCATTTTCTCTTTAGGAGATAATTTTATAGCAAGTGATTGAAGACTTGAAGTAGCGTTTCCATATCCTAAAGCACAAAAAATAGCCGATAAATACATCATTAAAGAATTGTTTGTATAAGCTAAAATTATTAAACTTGCTACATAAAACAAAATAGAAGGAACTATTACATAATCCGCACCTATTTTATCAAATACTTTACCTGAAATTGGTCTTGAAAACACACTAATACAAGCATAAAATACAAAAAATAATGAACCTGCTTCAATTAAATTAAGCTCTTTTGAATAAGAACTTATAAAAGCAATAATTGCTCCATAAACAAAACCCATACAAAATACGACATAAGCAACACCCAAAACCGATTTTTCAATGTAATTAAAAATTGAAAAAGATTTTTTAACGTGATTTATCTTATGTTTTCTAAATCTTTTAACTTTTATTACTACACTTGAAATTAATGCTATTAATATACTAATTAAAGAAATTATAAAACATAAATTAAAATTATTTTTACCCACTAAATATACTGCTAAAAATGGTCCAATAGCAGAACTTAATACAACACTAACCGCATAATATCCTATACCAATTCCTCTTTTATTGCTAGGTACTAGTCTAGCTACTGCAGCACCACAAGCACAAGAGCATGCACCATAACACATACCAGCAAGCAATCTTGATAATATTAATTCAAAATTAGTTGATAAAAACAAGTAATATAAATTAGGTATAAAATACAAAACTAAACTAATAATCATAACTTTTTTTATGTTTATATTATCAATAATTGAGCCAAAATAAAGTCTTGATAATAGTGCTCCAATTACAAAAATACCATTGGCAAGACCTGCTATTGCTGTGCTAGATTGTAATATAGTTTTTGCAAAATCTGTAGAAGCAATAGTAGTAATAAAAAACACTAAACAAATAACAAAATTAATAATAAAAACACAAATAAAATTCTTATTCCAAATATTATACTTTTTGGATAATCCCATAAAAACTCCTTATAATTTTTTATTGATTTTATCAAGTATATTAATGAATAATCCAAATTCAGCATAGTCTAGATCATCACAAATTTGCTTTTCGTAATTAGAAATTAAAATATTTGCATCAAAAAACAATTCCTTACCTTTTAAACTAAGTGAAATGATTTTTTCTCTTTTATCATTTGAGCTTGAAATTTCTAAATAATTTGCTTTTTCTAGTTTCTTACAAATCCTAGACGCAATAGCCTTATCCATCTGATAAAACTCGCAAATCTCACTTAAACTAGCACTTTTTGTTGAGCTAAGATAATAAAATACTCTCCAATCAGTCGCATTAATATTAAATGGCTTTAAAATTTCATTTACTTTACTGATGATTTTTCTATTTGCATAGGTAATTTTTTTAAAAAACATGTTATTCCTAATAGTTGATAAAGTCAATTAAATTAGATTTTATAATTAAATTTGTAAATTGTCAATAAATTAGCTTTATTTTGCTAAGCTTAAAATAAAAAAAGGATACAAATGATTATATTTTTTGATTTAGATGGAACTTTAATCGATTCTACCCAGCCAATAATTACTAGCCTTAGAAAAGCCTTAGAAAGTTATAATTTTAATTTAAGTGATGAATATATAAAAACATTAATTGGAATGTCTACTGAAGGAATGTTTGAAACAATAGGAGTGCCAAAAGAGCAAGTTGCTGATATAGTTAAATTATATAGACAAAATTATAAAATATATTATAAAGACGGAACTAGTCTTTTAAATGGGGCAAAAGAAGCAGTAAAACTTGCTAGTAAAAATGCTAAAGTAGGGTTAGTAACTACAAAATCTGTTTATTTTGCTAAAGAAATTTTAAAAGATTTTGATATTTTAGATGATTTTAGCGTAGTTGTGGGTGGTGATGAAGTAAAATACTGCAAACCAAATCCAGAACCAATTTATAAAGCACTAAGTCGTTTAAAAGGCTCTGAAATGCTTGAAATTAACGAACTTAAAAAAGAATTTGACTTTAGTAAAATTTATATGATAGGAGATACTTTAAACGATACAGAAGCTGCTAAAGCTGCCGGAGTGAATGCTTATGTAACTTTATTTGAATACACAGATATGAATACTCTCAAGCAAAGTTGCGATAAAATATTTACAACCCCACTTGAATGCGTTCAAGATATTTTAAAAAAATAAATATTATAAAGTAAAACTAATTTAATAAAAAATTAGTTTTACTTACATCAATAAATTAAAATGGAATTTGAAAAATTTATTTTAATTTTAGCTATATAAAATATTCATTATTACCACTTAATTAAACCTATTTTTTAATAGGGACTATTATATCTGTATAAAATATAATATTTTAATATTTATAATGTATTTTTAGTACAATTAAGCATTAATACATACATTAAAAATACTATAAAAATTACTGCTATAATTAATTAAGATAATAATTACTAATTAAAATAATTTATATTAAAATAAATTATTATACTCCTTGTCTATAAAACACACAATCTATTTAATACTTTTAATTAAAAAACATATAGAAATTATTGTCTTTTAAAAATTGCTTTAAAATTTTTATCACTTAATTGATAAGAATCAAGCAACTCAAGAGATTTTACCATATGCAATGTGCCTTTTTTATATTTTTGAAAATGTTCGGAATTAATATGTTTATTATAAGATTCTTGGTCTTTATAAATTTCTAAAATATTAATTATATTATTATTTTTTACAAGCATCATTGGATAAATAGATATTACACCCTTTTCTTTTTCAATTGAAGCTTCAGCAACTTCTTTTGCAATAACAAGGTATTCATCAAGATACTCTGGATAAACTTCAACAACAGAAATTCTAACCAACATTTTATTATTAATATTATCATCAGCATAAATATTAGAAGATAATCCAAATAGCGATAAAATTAAAGCTAATATTTTTTTCATTTTTCAACCTTTCAATTTTTTAAACCAAACAATATACTATAAATACATAAACTATTCCCCCACCATAAACCACTAATCCATTAAATACTAAAAACACCCATTACCCCCCCCCCAACCC